>CAZMMW010000010.1:0-21032 GCA_964567515.1 uncultured Gammaproteobacteria bacterium
TGACTCCTCAAGAGAAATACCTACAGACTGTTACCATTGACTGTTAACTGTACATGGCTTTGACATTAAGATTTAGCTATGATATTGTATAGAGTCTTTTTATAACTCACACAAAATAATGAAAAGACAACCTTGCCTCGGGTTTAGAGGTAAAAACAAAATCGCTAAAGCCTAATCAAGGCCAAAGCAAGATAGGAGATTAACAATGCCAAACTCACCGAAAGAAGGAACTGTTTGGACAGTTCCAGTGGGAAAGCACAATACTGCCATGAGTAAACTTTTTAACAACCTTGGCAATCAGGGTGCTGCTATTATAACTCAATTGGACGAGGATGACCTTTATAACCAAAAGGTCGCCGATTTCATGCTTCGCCGGGGATTTGAACCTTCCATTGACCAGCGCATCGCGCGGGCTATCATGGGACCCAAAAATTATTGGGGCCCGGAAGATTGGATCAAGAGCCATGGTGGTGTCTACACCAAAAAGCAACTCAAAGAGCTGTCCCTCTTCCCTTGGAGCGAGGAAACACTCATGTCCACTTGCCCTTTATGTGGCAAAATCGTACGCGAGTGCCATTATGCCCATTGTGGGTTGGAAGTAATTCAGGGCGAGGTTCTGTCAATCGTAAAGTTCCGGGGATTTTATCCAGAAACCAACCAACCCAAGTTCTACGCTTATGGCAACGCCTGGTACAACAACCAGAACTTTGCCACCGCCACCACGTTGCAACTTGGCTGGTACCTGACTCATCTGGAAATTGTTCCTAAATCAGAGAACAAAACCACGCAGGATCAAGTGGCTATGTTGCCACCCGAATACGAGACGTCAAGTGCTATTGAGGAAACTATGAAGAGTTTCCATTACTTCAGCAAAACCCAGAAGTACGTCAATAGCAATCGGTATACACGTTGCAAGGATGTCACTTCAGACGGTCGCCGTGTCCACGCTGGCTACTTCAATGCCAATGGTTTCCGCCTCAGCGGCTTCACGGATGGCTACTGTACTTACTACATCGGTGTCGGTGCCTCTCGAAAAAAAGAAGTTCCAATCTGAACTTCGAAACCTGAGGAACCGTGCCTCTTGAAACTTTGAACCTTCGTCAAAATTTATTTTTTGTCGGAGGTTCTTTTATTTATACCCGTATGTTATATTTAATAATGCTTTGCTAATGCAGATTAGGCCACGGTTTAATCTCGTAAAGCGTCTCATCTTTGAGACACCACCAGAGTGGCATTTATGTTTATCTTCTCTCCTTAAAGTAAACTCAAAGAATTTTTGGCAGGCTGATCTAAGTCGGACCACAGTGGTAATAATTTATGGTTTTAGTGCTTTGCTGGCGCGTTTAGAGATAAAACTAAAATGAGAATTGTCTGTAGACACCAAAGTTGTTTCTGTACACTATAGTTTTCCTAACTGGATATCTGGGATCTCAAAAGATAATATATAATTTATATATTAAGCGATAGCTATTATGTTTGATATAGTTAGTTTAATTAAAACCGTTGGTCTATTAGGTATTTTCTTTATCGTTTTTGCTGAATCTGGTTTACTGATAGGTTTTTTTCTACCTGGTGACAGCCTGTTATTTACAGCTGGTTTATTAGCCTCTCAAGGCTGGCTAGATATTTATTGGTTAGTTATTGGCAGTTTTCTAGCGGCCGTCATAGGAGATAGTGTGGGTTATGCTTTTGGTAAAAAATTTGGTACCAAAGTATTTGCCAAACCAAAATCGTTATTGTGGCAGCCGGAACATATAGAAAGAGCTCAAAAGTTTTTTACTCTTCATGGTGGTAAAACAATTATTTTAGCCCGTTTCATTCCTTTTATTAGAACTTTTGCTCCTATATTAGCAGGCGTTGGTAAAATGAATTACGGCTATTTTTTTAGTTATAATATTATTGGCGCTTTACTGTGGGCTGTTGGAGTAACTTTGGCTGGTTATTATTTAGGTAATTTAATACCTGGTATTGAACAATATCTGTGGCCGATTGTTATTCTCATAATTTTAACCTCCTTAATACCTCTGACAAAGGATTTAATAAAACACCCGGAGCATCGGCATCAAGTGAAGCAAAAATTAATAAACCTGCTTAAAAGGAATATTTCAATTTGATTATAATTTAGCTAACCTTAGTAAAATTATTATGAAAATATATTAAAAACAGTTAAAATATTTGATGTTTTCTCCCAAAAAAGCCAATATTGTGCTATATTTGATGGGTAGGGAAAACGTAGATTTAAAATTAATTATTAATAATTAAGAAAAAAACTATGGCAAAAGGTATGACCAAATCACAAGTTTTGCAGTCTTTGGCCGAAAAAACCGGCAAGACTCGCAAAGAAGTTTCTGATATGATGGAGGCTGTGGTGACGCTAGCTTATAGCGAAACCAAGAAATCCGGCGAGTTTACTTTACCCGGATTAGGGAAACTCGTTAAAAAACAGCGCGCTGCCCGACAGGGCCGCAATCCAGCTACTGGCGCTACCATTCAGATTCCAGCCAAGACAGTAGTCAAATTCCGTGTTTCTAAGCAAGCTAAGGACGCAATACTCTAAGATTCAGACGAATCGGTATTTAATCGCCTCTGACACTCATCAGAGGCGATTTATTTTGGAATATAAAAAGAGATGGAGTTTTTATGAAAATTTGACAAAAAATAGTTTTGGGTATATATTCATAACTAGTAATCCTTAATTATCCACAAGGTCAAAATAGGGAATATGTCATATATAACCAATATCAAATTTCGTAGTTTTTCTTTTTATAACACCAATTACCGTAAACAGTTCATTAGCGGACGCAACGAAACAGGTATTTTAAACAACGAAGCAGAAACTAAGGTCTTGACTACCCGTTGGGAAGGGTTCTGGCGTAAACCTCAATTTAAGAAAAATTACAGTTTAAAACAAAATTACTAAAATATTTCAGGCCAGCAAATCATAGGCTTAAAATAAAAATTATGGCCAGGCCAAGAAAAAAAAGGCGTATTAATTTTTCGCCTCCCGCCACTTTATTTCTGCCTTATGGCAAATCACGTTTTGGACAAGAAGCGGTTGATTTATCTTTGGAAGAAACCGAGGCGATTAGATTAAAAAATATAAAAAAGTTAGACCAGATACAAGCAGCCCGAGTCATGCATACTTCACAAAGTACTTTTCAGCGCCTTTTAATATCAGCTTATCATAAAATAGCCCGCGGTTTGATTTATGGTTTAGGTATTAGAATTAAATAAGCACCCTTTATTCTTTTCCAGCTTTTTGCTAGACTTAATTCGCAGACCTCTATAATTATTACTAGATTTAAAGGGTCTTGATTATAAAAATATGTCTAAAATTCACTTACGTGAAGAGGCCCAACAGTTTTTAAGTAGCTTGGAACTAGTTTATGAAATCGAAAAGATAGCGGAAGAACCAAAACATAAACTCCAGGTCAATGAGTTCGTGGGTTTTGCTGCTTTTGCTTATGAAAAATTGCGTAATCTAGTCGATTATAAAGACGATGTGTTGTTACGTAAGAATGCTATCAAACGTTTATTACGTCAACGCTCCATGCTGACTGGTGTAGTAAAAGATGAAACCAACGCACAGGATTTATTGCGCGAATTAATACTTTCGCGCTATCTTCCCAATAACACTATTTCAGTAACGGCGGTGGAACAAGTGGCTATCATTATTAAAAAATATCGTTTGCTGGTGGAAGAATTAAAAAAACATAATTGGTACGCAACCGAATTCCGTAAATGGTTAATAGCTATCGAAGCGTTGGAGATTGAGCATTTATTAGTTGACGAACCGATCCGTCATCCTTTAACTCGTTTTGCTTATCAGTTATTACAGCCAGTTTTTCATCAAGCAAGTCGTGAAGCTGATGAACATATTTATAATCGACAATTAGTTATTACTATCCAAAGAGTTTTAGAAAAAGCCGACGCTGATATCTTATCCTTTCATCTAGCTAAACATTTATTTCCTGAATGGTTTAACAACACTTTATCCTCTGAGCCAGAAGCGGCAGTACGTTGGTCAAAAATTTATCAGGAAGTTAATAAAGAATTAAATCATAGTTTAACTAGACGGTTGCAAACTTTGGTGCGTAGAGCTTTGGTTCCTTTTATAGTATTAAGAGTAAGTATCAGGTCTAGAGGATTCAAAGGATTAGCTAATTTTTTAACTAATCCCGAAGCAGTAGCAGCCACTACAGCCACTGTTTATGAAAGTTATTATGCTAATTTACGATCAAAAATCCGGCGTAAAGGTATACACGCTATGGCTTATATCTTTTTAACTAAAATCATTTTAGCTATAGCTTTAGAATTACCTTACGAAAGTTATATCTTAGGTTATGTCAATAAAATTGCTTTATTAATTAATTTATTAATCCCGCCTTTTTTAATGCTGTTGATAACTTTATTGGTAACTTCGCCAGGTAGACAGAATATCGATAAGTTAGTAATTGGTACCAAGGAAATTCTCTACGGTAGCGAGGATCCTATTTTTTTAAAGGCTCCTTACTTAGCTAAAAAACAACGTTCTTATCGTTTAGCTAGTTTGGGATTAGGGATTTTGTCAGCTATCACTTTTTTAGCTTCCTTTGGAGGTATTATTTATCTTTTATATTTATTAGATTTTAATCTTTTAAGCGGGGCCTTGTTCATTTTCTTTGTTAGTTTAGTGAGTTTCTTTGGTGTTACCTTACGTCAACAGGTTAATGCCTTACGAGTGGTACCAAGCAAAGCTAATATTTTTACCTTTTTATTAGATATAGTCAGCCTGCCCATGGTTTGGTTTGGGAGATGGCTATCCACTACTTTTGATAAAGTTAACGTTTTTGTTGCTCTCATGGATTTTTTGATAGAATTACCTTTTAAAGTAATTTTAAAATTTTTGGATAAATGGTTTTCTTTTTTACGCGAGAAGAAAGAAGAACTATTTTAATTATTAAAATCAAATAATCACAGAATCTTGACAGTCTATTCCTATGTCTTGGTTTGTCTGGACAATCATAGCTTATCTATTAAGTGCCATCACCGTTTTAGTTGACAAGGCATTATTTCACACCAAACAGGTAAGAAAACCAGCTGCTTATGTAATCATTATTGCCACTTTAAGCTTAGCGGTTTTTGTTTTGGCGCCTTTGGGTTTAAGAATACCCAGTCCAGAATCTTTTGGTTTGAGCTTGCTGACAGGTTTTTGTTTTAGTTTAGCTTTATGGCTAATGTTTTCTGCTTTGCAAAAAGGAGAGGCCTCTCGAGTAACGCCTTTCATTGGCGCTTGGGGTCCAATCTTTGTTTTTATCACCTCTTATTTTTTAATCGGTGAAAGATTGTCATTAATAGAATTAATTTCTTTTACGCTGTTAATCGGTGGCGGTTTTTTGATTGTAGAAGGTAGGAATGGCTTGACTAATAGTATTAAAGTTTTGTCTATTGGTGCCGCATTATCATTTGCTCTTTTTTATACTTTAAGTAAACAGGTTTTTATGGATATTGGTTTTATATCTGGCTTAATTTGGATTAGGGTAGGCGCTTTTTTGTTTGCGCTATTATTACTATTATTTCCTTCAACTTGGCCGGCTTTAAAACATACTGGATCGGCAGCCCCAGGCGCTAAATTTGCTTTTGTTGGCGGACAAATAGCCGCTGCTTTGTCTAGTTTGGTAATTAATTATGCTATTTCTTTAGGTAGCGTAACTTTAATTAATGCTTTGCAAGGATTGCAATATATTTTTCTTTTTATCCTGGTAGCTGTTTTTTCTTACCGTTGGCCGCAATTATTAAAAGAAGAATTGTCAGGAGATATTTTGTGGCGTAAGGCAATTGCCACCGTTTTAATAGTGGCCGGTTTGGCCACTTTATCTTTTTCTTAAGTATAAGTAAATGAAGTTTTTATATATTTTTTTAAGTGTTATTGTAATTATTGTAGTAGTTAGTTTGTTTTTTTTACCACGGGTACCGGTGGTTGATAATCCGGTATGGGGAGTTAGCTTTGCCAAAGACTACGCTCAATATTTAGGTTTGGATTGGCGCGCTACCTATCAGGCGATTTTGGACGATTTACAAGTTCGCCATCTTAGATTACAAGCTAATTGGAATGAGATTGAGCCGCAGGCTTCCCAATTTGATTTTACTGATATTGATTGGCAAATTGCCGAAGCTAGTAAAAGGGGTGCCCAAGTAACTTTGGTTATTGGTCGCAAACTTCCACGCTGGCCAGAATGTCATGAACCGACTTGGGTTAAAGATTTAAGTCCTTGGGATCAAGAAGAACAATTATTTAAAATGTTGCGGGCGGTAGTTGAACATTATCAGCAGAACCAGACCGTTGTTCGCTGGCAGCTAGAAAATGAACCGTTGTTTTATTTTGGCCTTTGTCCTAAACCCAATAGGCATTTATTATTGCGGGAAGTGGCGTTAGTTAAATCTTTGGATAGCCGGCCGATTTTAATTACTGATTCTGGTGAATTGTCGTCTTGGTGGGAAACAGCCGGTCCAGCTGATGTGCAAGGATCGACTTTGTATAAAACCACTTATGCGCCTCTTTGGGGATATTGGCATTATCCTTTGCCGGCCTGGTATTATCGTCTTAAGGCGGCATTGATATCACCATGGGTAGATAAAACCATTATTTCGGAATTACAAATGGAGCCCTGGGGTCCAAAAGGTTTAGCGGACATGACTTTAGCAGAAACTCAAGTTTCTTTTAATCAGCAGAATTTTCGTGATAATATTCAGTTTTTTAAAAAAGTTGGTTTTAGTGAAGCATATTTGTGGGGAGTAGAATGGTGGTATAAAGCAAAAGTGATGGGTGATGATAGTTTGTGGCGGGAAGCACAAAATTTATTTAAGCCACCATCATAATTGTATGATGATTATCATTTCTTTTTGTGTAACCTTGATTTTGGTACTGATTTTATCAAGGTTGGTAAATTTTTGGTTAGAGCAATTATTAGGTAGCCGGTGGTTTAAGATCATTTGTTGGCCAGGTGTAGTGGTTCATGAGTTATCACATTTATTAGGAGCGGTTTTAACGTTGACTAAAGTGACTGGTTTTAGTTTATTACCACGTTCAATCGGATCAGCTGGTCAAGTGTTAGGTTCGGTAACTCATGAGGCCAGTAAAAATCCGTTAACTTTGATTTTAATTTCCCTATTTCCTTTTTTAGGAGGCTCATTTATTTTATGGTGTTTGGCTATTATTTTAATACCTAACGCTCCCTTATTAGCGCCGGTGATTAATATTAGTTCTAATATTAGTCAAAGCAGTTTATCATATTTATCATCTTGGTGGAGTTTTATAATTTATTTTTGGCAAATACTGGACTTTAGTGTTTGGCAGACCTGGTTGTTTTTATATTTAGCTTTTGGCATTTCAGCCCATCTAGCACCATCGACTCCTGATTTAAAACATACTAGCGCTAGTTTTACTGCCATAAGCCTGTTAGTTATTTTATTA
The DNA here is from genome assembly GCA_964567515.1 of uncultured Gammaproteobacteria bacterium. Taxonomy (GTDB): domain Bacteria; phylum Patescibacteriota; class Patescibacteriia; order Veblenbacterales; family UBA10138; genus JBBIVB01. The sequence continues at coordinate 7,454 of CAZMMW010000010.1, forward strand.
GTTTATGGTAGTCAATTTTTAGGTAAGCCGATAGGCGGTCTATTATTATCTTGGTCTGTATCCGCCATAACTTTTTTTGCGCCACTTTTAAGCTATTCTTTGGCTATGTTATTGTTAGTCGTTATGATAGTAGGAATATCTTTGGGTATTAAAAGATTAAATCATACTGTGGTGTGGTGGGGGTAGGGAGTACTTTAAGAAAGTAGTTATTGAAATAGCTAGACATTTTGATGAGTATAGATTATTCTTTTAAGAATCAGCGGGCTGTAGTATACCGGTAGTACGCGCGCTTCGGGTGCGCGAAGACTGGGTTCAATTCCCAGCAGCCCGAGAAATTTAATTATATGTTTGATATTAAACATGTCGCTATCATAGTTGACGGCAACCGCCGTTGGGCTAGAGCCAGAAATTTACCTACTTTAGCAGGTCATAAGGCTGGTTATGCTCGCGTTAAAGAGTTAGCCCGCTGGATTTTTGCTAGGGGAATTCCTTGGGTTAGTTTTTATTTGTTTTCTCGGGAAAATTGGTCGCGATCAAAAGAGGAAGTGGCCTATTTATTTGATTTATTAGACGACGGATTAAGAAACGATCTTAAAGATTTTATTAAAGATGGTATAAGATTAAAGTTCGCTGGTAGACGTCAAGAATTACGTTCCACTACTAAAAAATTAATGGCCGAAGCAGAAGAACAAACCAAAGATGGCAGTAAAGGTACTGTTGTTGCTTGTATTAACTACGGCGGACAGCAGGAAATTGTGGAGGGTGTACAAAATTTAGCTCAACAAGAGGTTGATTTAACTAAACTCACCTCAGCACAATTGAAGAAATCTTTATCAACCAAAGACGTACCGCCGGTAGATTTAATGATTAGAACTTCGGGCGAACAGCGAATATCAAACTTTTTATTATGGGAGATAGCCTATGCTGAACTTTATTTTACTCCGGCGCTTTTTCCTGATTTTACAGAAAAAGATTTAGATCAAGTACTTGGTTGGTATCAAACCCGCCAGCGACGATTTGGTATCTAGTTAGTCTTATTATTAAATTTGTTCAATATTCTTATATTCTTCGTAGGCTTCGTCTAGATGCCTTTGAGCGTTTTTGACCTGTTCTTGTATTTCACGTTCCTGTTCAGAAATTTGTTCTTTGATACTTTGTCTTAAGGCTTCAATTAACTCTAGCATTTCTAGCTCATTGCGTTTGACCCGTTCGGAATTCAAACAGTCTAAAATAATTCTACCTAAAGATGGTTTGTCGCCCACGTTTTTTTCACTAGCCCAACCATACTGCCATTCATTAATAGCTTGGTTGGCTACCGCTTTGGTTACTTCGGCACTAGTTATTTCTGGCGGATTTTTATCTGATTCAATACTCATAAATTTTTAGTAGTTATTGATTAAGTAAGCTAACTTTAGTATAACATATTTTAGGATTTTTTATTTTAACTGTCAAGATTAGTGCGCCCCACACCTAGCGGCGCAGGTCATTTAAGTAAAAGATTAAATAAATAAAGAAAGACGGATTTTTATAAAACCATCATTATCGGTCTAGGTCTGAGGGTGAAATAATGATAAAATATAATTGTTTATGTCAATTAAGCGGTCAACCAGCAATGATTTGTTTGATTATAGTTTAGAGCAGAATATAGCCCGTGAAGCGCCTTTGGCTGATCGTTTACGACCTTCTATTTGGGCGGATTTTATTGGCCAAGAAGAAGTAGTTGGTGTAGGCAAACCCTTGCGTAAGTTAATTGAGCAAGATCAAGCGCCTTCGCTTATTTTTTGGGGACCGCCAGGTTCTGGTAAAACTACTTTAGCTCGGTTGATTGCTCGCCTGACTCAGTCTACTTTTGTACAATTACCAGCTGTAGTTTCTGGTTTGGGTGATTTGCGTCGAGAAATTAAGCGGGCTATAGAGCGTCGTAAACTTCACAACATCAAAACTATTTTATTTATTGATGAGATACATCGTTGGAGTAAATCACAGCAAGACGCTTTATTGCCTTATGTAGAACAAGGCACAGTTACTTTGATTGGCGCCACCACGGAAAATCCCTCCTTTGAAGTTATATCGGCTTTGTTATCACGTTGTCGGGTTGTGATTTTAAAACCTTTAACCGCTAATGATATTACCAAAATTTTACAGCGGGCCTTGCAAGACAAAGAAGTTGGTTTTGGAAAAATTAAAGTCCAAGGTGAGCAAAAGATTATTTCACACTTAGCAGTATTAGCTTCTGGTGACGCTAGGGTAGCTTTGAATACTTTAGAGTTGGCTATTAAATCTTCCCTATACAACGGTATAGCTAAAATTACTGACGAGTTAATTAAACAAAGTTTACAACGCACCCATCTTTTATATGATAAACAAGGTGAAGGGCATTATAATTTAATTTCTGCCTTGCATAAATCCTTGCGCGGGAGCGATGTTGATGCGGCTTTGTATTGGCTTGGTAGAATGTTAGAAGCGGGGGAGGATCCTTTGTATATTGCTCGTCGTTTAATCCGTTTTGCTTCCGAAGACGTTGGCTTAGCAGATCCTCATGCTTTAGTGCAGGCCACAGCCGCTTTTCAGGCCACACACAGTATTGGTATGCCAGAATGTAATGTTGTTTTAGCTCAGGCGGTGGCTTATTTAGCCAGAGCGCCTAAATCTAACGCTCTTTATGAAGCTTATGGTAAAGTAAAAGAAGATGTTTTAAATACTATTAATGACGTGGTGCCGCTGCATTTACGTAATGCACCTACTAAATTAATGAAAGACGTTGGTTATGGCAAAGGATATAAATACAATCCTGATTATGATGAGCCGCTAGAGCAGGATTATTTACCACCAACTTTAAAAGGGAAAAAATATTTAGACTCTAAATTTTAGCTTCTAATTTTTAATCTTATGACTTACGAACATTGGCTTGATTTAAAAAATAAAACCAAAAACCAATTTAAGATTTTAGAGGAAGGCGAGGATTTTTTAGAGCCGGGTCCGGGAACTAAGGAATTTATTGAATTTTTAGGTCCCGCTGGCAAAACGAGATTGGAATTAGTTAAAAAGCCAGTAGTGCTAGATAAGAAAATCCATTATTCTAAACGTATTGGCAGTTCCACTTCCGTAGAATATGTTTATGACCAACATGAACAGACTTTAACTTTGCATGTGTATATTTGGAATGAAGTCGGGCAAGTTTGGCAAGAGTTGAAATCAAACAGCGCCATTGTTTAAAATTGCTAATTTAGTTAAAATAAATATATGCTTAGGTTGTTTTCTAATAAAAGATTATGGATAATTACTGCCAGTTTTACTGCTTTAATTGTCATTTTATTTTTTGTTTTAGCAGCAGGACAACGTTCCAGCAGTAATATTGGCGATGGTCAGCTAGCAGACGTTTTATACCAGCGGGAACAGGTTTATATCAAGTCCGTGATGGAACAGTTAGCTTTACTGGAGCCATTACTATCTCCTCAGTTATCTGCTGATGATGTTAAACAGATATCAGACATTAGAGCTAAAATTTTATCTTTAACAGTGCCATCTAAACAATACCTTGATTGGCATTGGCAAGTGGTGAGAAGACTTGATTTATTGAACAGCGTTATCACTGGTAAAAATAAAGATAAAAACATCTCCGTTGCCTTACTGCAGAAAGATTTATCTAAATTAGTTAGTGATTTTGCCGCCAATCATTAATATATGTCAAATAAGTTAACGCCTTATATTGTTAGCTTAGCAGTTATTTTGCCACCGATTTTGGTTTGGCGTAATATTAATTTTTATTATGTTGGTTGGTTTTATGTTGCCTTGGCCGCTATAGTGATGTGGTTATGGTGGCAACCCGGCGAACGAATTAATAAAGTGGTTTGGCCATGGATAGCTTTGGTTATTTTTTGGTTTAGTTCTTGGCCAATGTTTTTGTTGTTATCCCATGATCTTTATCGAGTCATATTTTTAATTTTACAATTAGTAATTACCTGGTGGTATTTATCTTCCTGGTTAACTAATCAGTCACATATTTTAGGTTTAATTAAGGGAGCTGGCTTAATACCAACTAGTGCGGTTTGTTGGTTAGTGTTCTTCTTTTTAGGAGCTACCGCCACAGCTTGGCTGGTTTTGTTAGGAACCAAGTTATGGTTGATTATTATATTTTATTTACTAGCTTTATTATTTTTAATAGGTGCTTTATGGTGGACGGCGGGATGGAATTTTTGGCAACACTGGCCTTATGCCCTCGTCCTAGGTTTAGTGCAGTTAGAAATATTTATAGTAACCTTATGGTTACCGACGAGTTTTTATTTGATAGGTTGGTTGCAAGCTTCCTCTTTTTTATTATTATTTTTATTGATTTGGCATGAAGCCAGCTTAGCCATCAGTCGCCGTCAATTAATAAGATACTTAATATTGTTATTTATGGCCACCGTCGTACTTATTTGGTCGGCGCGCTGGTTTTAATTTTTGTATTATTTATGACAGATAAAAATCATAAAACTAATAATTTTGAGCAAGAGATCAGAGATATGTATAAAGAGCGTAATATACATTTAGGATTTGTTAAACCAGCAAACAACGGATCAGCCAGAGTATTAAAATTAAACATATTGTGGTTCGGATTAGTTTTGATAATGGTTATATTTTTTGGTTTATTTTTGATTTGGTATGTACCTTTAACTACTACCGTTGCGCCACAACCAACTGTTACTACAGTTGTCACTGACAAAGAAAGCGCTTTATTATCTGACATAAATCACTTATCTTCGTCCACGGTAATTATTTTTAGTAGTCAAACTTTATCTGATAAAGTACCTCTGTGGCAGGATGCTTATTTGATTAATAAAGCTTTGGGATTAGGGTTAGTATTATCAAATGATGGCTGGTTAGTGACTACTAATCAAGTAATAACAGATATTAACAAGGCATATACTGTTGCCGCGCCCAATGGCCAATTATATCAAGTAAAATATTTAGTTAAGGATCCAGCCGCTCCTTTTATTTATTTAAAAATAGTAGCTGATGGTTTAACACCAACGGCCTTTCGCCGTCTTGGCGAAATTGTTAAAGGCAGTTTAGTGGTCACTCAAGCGCCGGTCGGGCAGGGGAGCGAAGAGGGTTTGGTAGTGAGAAGAATATCAGCTTTACTACCGTTCAATATTATCAAGAGTAATAATGCTTTAATTAAAAAAGCAGAGGATTTGTCAGACGTTTTTTTATTGGATAGTAGTTTAGCTGATCAATACTTAGGCGCGCCAGTTTATAGTTTAGATAATAAAGTAATAGGTTTACTGGGTCGAACTTCTTCTAGTGTAGAAATTATCTATCCTTTAGAAAACATAGATCAAATTATTGATAAATTATTTGCCACCGAACCTATTACGCGGGTTTATTTAGGAGTTCATTATGTGATGTTAAACAATATTCTGCCTTTTAGCGATAAAAAGAATGATTTACCAAAAACAGGCGCTTGGTTGGTTGGCAATGGTAATCAAGCGGCAGTAGTCGGTAAAAGTCCAGCTAGCGTAGCGGGTTTAAAAACCAATGACGTTATCCTTTATATAGAAAAAGATAGAGTTTCAGGGAATAGGAGTTTGGCTTATTTATTGCAATCCTACAAAATAGGTACTAAGGTTAATTTAAAAATTTGGCGCGCTGGCAAAGAAATAGACGCGTCGGTTACCTTGGATAAGATAAGCGGAACCAGCGTAGAGAAGTAGAGGTTAGAAGCTAGAATTAAGAACAAAAATCTCGCCCGTTTTTCTTTTGTCGTGTCATTGCGAGCAAGTTTCAGCGAGCGTGGCAATTCCAAGGTGACCGCTTCGGTTGTCCGTCAACTGGTGGACCCTCTCGCAGTGACGTTCTGTTATTATCACGATCTCGTGCCGATGGCGAGGAACGGCGATCTCTTGTAGCGAGGAGATAGTGTCATCTTGAATTTACCCGCCCTCTGTAGTTTTAACGAAGGAGGATTTTAAGGTCTCGTCTTTCTGTCATCTCGAACTTGCTGCGCCTTGTATAGTCACAAGACTTATTCGGGGTTTCTGGATCTAACAGAGATCCCGAAACAAGTTTAGGATGGCGCCTTTACTTATTATAAAAATAATCATTCCCCCACTCATCATTAATTACTTCATGCCCGTAGGCGGATTAGGAGAATATTTACGGTTAGTTATTTTCCATTGATCTACAAATTTTCCTATACCTTGGCGTGCTAGTTTATTGCTTCTTTTAACCGAAATTTGCGACCAGGCTAGCGCACTGGCAAAATTAATTTTATATCTTCCTCTAACTACAATGTAGGTAATTTCTCCGGTTTTAACAGCCTGCCTAATAGTTTTGGTAGATAAACCAAACAACCTGGAGCATTCGCTTATAGAAATACGTATTGGCTCTTCCATATATTTTATCCACACACCTTGATTATATTGAAGATACTTTTTACGTTTTTGGTAAGTTAGTGTTATTTTTTAGATATTGTGCTATGTAGTAAAGTGGATGGATATACTTCTACACTAGTTTATACCTATCTTATAAAAATGTCAAATTTCCTTTTAAATATAGTTAGAATAATCAGGCCGTACTTGCTAATTAGTGGTAAAATCATTAAAATAAATCCAGTTTGCTGTAACATTTGCAGCGTTTTTTAGTCTTATTCTATGTCTGATAAGTTCACACATATTAAAGAACAAATATTACTTTTAAAAGTTAGACACGGTGATGCTGCTGCGTACGCGGAAATCTATGATACTTTTGTTAATGCTATTTTCCGCTACATCAGTTTTAGAGTGCCCAATGAAGAGATAGCTCAAGATTTAACAGCCGATACTTTTTTACGAGTCTGGGAGCGTTTAACAGGAGAGACAGATATTAAGGTTAAGAATTTAAGGGCTTATCTTTATCAGGTAGCTAAAAATTTAATCGCTGATTATTACCGTCAACAACAACCATTGTTATTAGATGAAAGCATAGAAGAGATAGAAACAGAAGGAGAAACGGCAGAAGTTCATTTAGACAGGCAAGCGACCTTGGCGGAAATAGAACAGGCTTTAAAAAAATTAAAACCGATTTATCAGGAAGTTGTCATATTAGTTTATATTGAAGGTTTATCAGTTAAAGAAGCAGCAGTTATTTTAAACAAAACACACGGCGCTACTAGAGTTTTATTGCATCGAGCGCTTAATCAACTTAAAACCCTACTCAATTAAATGTTAGACAAGCAATTAATTAAACAATTATCTTCTCTTAAGGAAATTAAAAAATCCCCTGTTTTGTGGCGTGATCAAACCAGACAGCGCATTTTACAATTAGCTGAGCAACAATCTAGCAAAACTTGGGTATGGCAAGATAAAGTTTTGTTTGATTGGTGGCAGATTAAAAGCAGAGTGCCACAGCCGGTTTTTGCTTCTTTGGTTACAGTTGTGCTTTTATTGATTTTAAGCATGCCAATAGGCAAAGTTGCTCTAGCTAGCTTGCCGGGCAGTTGGTTGTATCCAGTTAAACGCTTCCAGGAAAAAGTGGCTTTAACTTTTAAACAAGATGCCGCCAGTCAGGGTGCTTATTATTTACATCTGGCCCAACTTCGTTTAGGTGAATTAAAACAGATGCCCATAGGTGATTCAGCGCAAGCCGATTTGTTAAGGGATTACAATATTAATTTGTCTTTCGCTCAAGCTAATTTTGAAGCCGCTGGTTCTTCAGCAAAGTTAGCTAGTTTATATGACCAATCAGTAAGCAAATTTGATAAAGAATTAAATGAGGTGGTGGTTCCCGCTCAGGATAGCGGAGTTTATCAAACCGCCAGGCAGTTAACCCGTGAAATAGAGAATAGATCCTTGGTGGTGTTAGTGAGCGCTCACTTAAAAGATCCAGAGATCCCCAGTACAGTAGCCGAACGTTTGTCCCAAGAAATTAATAAAGTGGAACAAAAGTTAGCCACCGTGCAATCAAAATTAGATAAATTGCCAACTAGCCAAAAACAAGCGGCACGCGTAGTCATTGAATCTAAAAAACAAGTAGTGGGAGCACAAGCCGCGGGCGACGAGGTTTCTAAAACCTTGGCCGAAGCTAAGGAGCTTTTAGAAAAGAAAGAATTTACTTTAGCTTTAGCCAAAGTTAAAGAGTGTGAGGTTATTACTTTAAAAACCGAAGAGGTTTTAAGCGAAGTTACAGGTAATGAGCCAACTAGCGAAGTCAAAGGCGTAGAAGATAAAACCACGGGAGAAATTAAAGAAGAGGTTAAGTCTAATCCAGCGACGCCTTCAGATACCAGTGGATTGAGTAATACTAATCAAGAAACCCTAAACCCTAAACCATAAATCCTAAATAAATCCCAATTCTTAATTTTAAAACTTAAAAATATTTTGCTATTTAGATTTTGACATTTGATATTGTTTAGAAATTAGGATTTAGGATTTAAAATTTAATCTGTTGTCGCTCAATGATTGGTGTTAGTGGCAAAACCACAATCATTGAGTCGCAACGACTCACCTCATAAGTTCCTTAAAAATGATTAATTAGTCTTTAAGTGGTTCGCCCGAATATAAAGGGTTTGGCAACAAGATTTATTTTCAGCCAAATTCTTTGTCTGGCCAAAAGACAAATGGTGCGCTAGCAAGATAGTTTTTGAACTATCAACCATTTGTGGCAAGGCCCCTAGGGCGGCTTGATGAAGGATAGTGGCTTTAATAAGCTTGGTCTTAAAAGCCCAAAAAGCCAAAATACAATCGGAAGTTCTTATTTAAAGCTGATTAATTTATTAATAAGTAACTTGTGGGCAGGGATAATTCTCTTGCTCAAAGGTCGATCTGTCTTGTCTGGTTAACAGATAAGCAACAGATGAGAATGAGTTCCTTTACTTAAAACGCAGGAACTTTGTGCGTGAGCAAAATAAAAATATATTTTTGCCACCGACACAATTTTCTGTAATAAGGAAAATTATAAATGTCTAATATAAAACGTTTTACTTTCATCGTAGTATTAGTCTCGGTAGTCGTTTGGTCTATGGGCGGTGTGTTTGTAAACACAGCTTATGCCGCACCAGTGGCCGGTGACTTAATCAAGATGACCGGCAATCCTGCCGTGTATTACTTCGATGGAACCAAGCGCTACGTCTTCCCGATGGAGAATATCTACAAGACTTGGTATACTGATTTCTCCAAGGTGGTAACAATTTCCCCAACCGCAATGGGCAACATTATGATTGGCGGCAATGTTACCGTGCGACCCGGCACTTGGTTAGTGAAAATCACTACTGATCCGAAGGTTTACGCTGTTGAGGGCGGCAAACTCCGCCATGTTGACAGTGAAGCCAGAGCTGTTGCGCTCTACGGAGCAGAGTGGTACAAGAAAGTCATTGATGTACGCGATGACTTATTCGTGAACTATACATTAGGTTCGGCTATTTCTTCTAATTACCACCCAGTTGGTACTTTGATTAAATATGCCAATTCCAACCAAGTTTACTATGTTGATACTGGCAATGTTAAGCGCCCGATAGCTTCGGAAGCTATTTTGGCAGTTAACTTGTTCCAGTCCAAGTTCATAGTAACCACTGATATTGCTTATGCTGATGGTTCATCCATCACTCGAAAAGAAGAAGCTTTAGTTAATGTAGCCGGCGCCGCTGCTGGTCCAGTAGTAGTTGGTGGTACTGCTTTGTCTGTAGCTTTAGCTTCTGATACTCCAGCGTCTACTACACTAGCTTCTGGCAGTGCTTATAATCCAGTATTAAAGTTAAATTTTACCGCTGGTTCAGACGGCGCAATTAATATTACTGGCCTTAAGATCACTAAAAGCGGTTTGCTTGCTAATACCAATATTGCTGGCGTTGGTGCTTTTGGTTCCACTGGTAAGCGCTACGGTAATTTTGTTACCTCACTTGCCTCGGACAATACCGCTAACTTGACATTCACCAGCGATCCGATTATAGTTTCAGCTGGTCAAACAACTTCTGTTTGGATTAAGATTAACGCTCTGGCTGGTAGCTACACTGGAACTTCCAGCTTCTCACTTGTTTCTGCTTCAGCAGTAACAACTGCTTCAAGCACTGCTATTTCTGGTACTTTTCCAGTAACGGGTAATACCTTTAGCTTTGCGGACGGCTCTACTTCTATTGCCGCGATGACATTCGCGCTTCAAGCCTTAGGCAATTCTTCAGTTGATATTGGCACAGTTGACCACCAAGCAACTCGTTTCCGCGTGTCTGAAACTAGCGGTAAGGAAGATTTAAAACTCGCAGGTGTAGCTTTGTACAACAACGGCAACGCCGGCGATGCTGATTTTAAGGATGTTAAGCTGTATGCGCAAGATGGCAGTCTTTTAGCTACTAGCCAACCTTCTGGCAAGTATATCCGCTTTGCCTTGTCTCCAGTTTATGTGATTCCGACCGGTACCTCACGCGACTTTACTGTGAAGTTCACGGTAGTTGATGGCTCCACCCGCACTATTAAACTCGCGGTACAGGAGTCGTACGATGTTGAGGCTTATGGCGCCTTAACCGGTGCGGGCATTTTGTCATCTTCGGCTTATCCAAGCTCTACTGACCAGGTAACTGTTAATTCAGGCGATGTGACTCTTTCTAAGAGCACTGCCTCGCCTTCTGGTAAAATTGCCGTTGGCGGTAAAGATGTAGTGCTTGCTGAATATGATATCCGCCCCTCTGGCGAGAACTTTGAATTCCGCAATTTCTACTACTCGATTAAAAAAGCTTCGGGTGGTCTGAATTTTGTCGGCACTGTTAAGTTCCAAATTAACGGCGTTACCTTATACAGCGTAGCTGGCGCTGATGCCAAGTATGTAACCAGCGCTCCTGGTACTATTGCTTCAAATTACGCCAACCCAACACTCACGAGTTATCAGCTTATGAATTCCGGCACAACCTACAAGCTGCGCGTGGTAGCTGACATTAGCTCCTCTGCAACTTCAGCCGACAATTACACTTTGTACATTGGCGCGCTCTATGGTAAGCGTATGTCAACTAATGACTTTATTACCAAGCCGGACCTGATTACTGTTACTGCCGGCCTTGCTTCCAACAATCTAACTGTTGATACAAGTTCTTTGATTTTGTCAATGAATACTGCTTACCCGGCTACTACTATTGTTAAAGGAGCTTCTAACCAAAAGATTGGTTCCTTTACTTTACAAGCCGGTGCGTCTGAAGGCGTACGTATTACTAGCATGAAGGTAACCTTGTCAGCTGTGACTGGCTACCAAAATGTTACATTGAAAGTTGGCGCTACCCAACTCGGGAATCCTATCTCGACGCCAATAGCAACTACCGGTAATGCTGTTTCAATGACTCCATCATTTGATATTCCAGCATCAGGCCAAAAAGTAATTGATGTTTATGCTGATACTACATCTGCTGCTGTAAATACCGCAGTAACTTTAGGTACGATTGTGGCTACTGGTATCAACTCGGCCACCACCATTAGTTCTCCAGCTGATACTGGAGGGCAAGCTATAACAGTTTCGGCTGGAGGCGTACTTACATTAAATCATGACAATTCTGGTACTCCTGTCCAACAAGTGGTGCACGCTGACGAGGTGGATAAGGAAGTGTTCCGCTTTAAAGTAATATCTGACAACGTGGAAGATTTGAAGCTTAATACTTTACACATTCTAGCTTACAATGGCGGGGCTAACTTCCAAAACTTCAAGCTGTACGATGGGACCACTTTACTCGGCGGTCCAACCAATCTAGTAGGCAACGATGTCAACTTATCTGGCCTTAACTTTGTTGTGCCAAAAGGCACTACGAAGACCTTGAGGGTTATCGCTACCTCCACTTCGACTGGTACGATGAGCGTTGGCGCTTCACCCTTTGCTAACTTCGGTATTGGCGCTTACGAGTATGTTGGTGCGGCTGGTACAACCACTAAATCTGGCGGCACTTACGCTAGCTATGCTAACGCTGATGACTTGATTACGGTGAACAACATCTCGTTGTTTACCACTAGCACTGCCGTGGCCCCTCAAGGCGTTTACATTGATGCTAACGGCGATGGCGACATTGTTGATACATCGGTGAACGGTTTGAATGAAACCACGAATTACTTTGTTTGCGCAGTAACCGCCACTTCGGGCGGCGCTGGCACTATTACACTAGCAACTGATAATGCTTGTGCGACCGCTCCTATTGCGATTACAGCTAATAGCTCTACAGGGGGTTACATCGTTACACAGAACTTCGTCTCAAGGAATATGTATGTAGCTGATGTTGAGCCAGTTATAATGTTGACTTCTGGTCAGATTTCTGGCGCTGCTAGTCCATCTGCCCAGCAAGATGTTGTTAAGTTTGATATTAAGGCTGATGGCAGTCGCGACTTAACAGTAAAGGCATTGGCGGTTAAGACCTCTGGCTCTTACACCAATGCGGTGTTTGCTGGTACGGTAACTGTAGATGGTACGGCTGATGGTGCAAGTGTAGGCCACACCATTACGATTGACGGTACCGCTGTGGTCTACGACGTACCTAACACCACAATCAACACTGCAGCAGCTACTGCCATTGCAGCAGCCATTAACGCTAATAGTACTGTTAACAAGATTGTGTCAGCTTCAGCCTCGAGTGCGGTAGTTACTATCGTTACCATAGCTGACTTTGCTAGAGCATACACCTTGACGGCTACTACTACTGACGGCGCGCAGACTGTTACAGCTTCAGGCGCTGCCCTCACTGGTGTTCAGGGAGCGACTGTAGGTTCGGCCACTACTCAAGGTGGCGGTATCTATGATTGGCAGCTTTGGCAAGGCGGTACGCATCAAACTGCTACCTTGAAATTTGGCAGTCAAGCCGCTGCCTACGTAACTGGTACTTCAGCTACTCGTTTGAATTCCGGTTACCTAGTGCAGTTTGTCTTGAACTCTCCAATCGTGATTACCGCTGGATCAATTGTTACCTTTACAGTCAAGGCCAATACTTCGTCTGTGAAGTCTGGTGTCACCAGTGGTAATGTCAGTGCTGCCACTACTTTAGATGGCGTTTCTGGCAACACTTATAGTTCTAGCTCAAGTCGCAATGGCTTAATCTGGACTTACACCAACATCAACGGTACTGCTCCTACAACTGAGTCTGGCGGTACGCCAACACTCAGCACTAACGAGCTCACTATCTCTGATAGTTATGCCGTCGTTGGTCCAACTTGGACATACTAATGCCAAGTTATAGATAAAGGTCTTTTATTGTCCAGCCCCTCACGAGGAGTTGGATGATCTAAGACAAATAATTCCGACCTCCGCTGTTCCTGCGGGGGTCGGATTATTTTTTATGCTAGACTACGGATTATTTGAATTAGTAAGTGTTGATACAAAACACCTTTTTTTGAATAAAGTTGAAATTGGTTTTGTGTAGGGTAGAAGCCAATTGAATAATTAGTTAAAAAATTAGTGAAAAATCATTGGTAGGGATTTTTGTCCAGCTGGACATATTTCCCCGATTGTTTTACACTCACTAGAACCATAAGGTATAAATGGTCATTTTTTGGTCCACCTGGACATAAAAATGACCAAGGAAATTTAATCCGGCTGTATTGGTCGTTATTTATTGTCCACTAAAAATTCATAGCCATTTAGTTCTAACCGTTGGATTAGCTTTACA
>CAZMMW010000011.1:0-17505 GCA_964567515.1 uncultured Gammaproteobacteria bacterium
GCAAAAGAGAACAGGGCAAAGGTATGGATGAAGTAACGGCTGATTATCTGGGGATGATGGCGACTATGATGAACGCTTATGTTTTGGCGCGGGTTTTAAACCAAACAGGAATTAAGACAGTTTTACAATCCTATTTAATGTGGGGCAATCTGGGTTTTGATAAAATTAATAATAAATCTGCTAAACAAGAACTAACGAGAGACAAGATAATAATTTATGGCGGCGGTACTGGTAAACCATTAGTGACTACTGATACTTTGGCTGCTAAACAAGCTGCCGCTTTAGGCGTTGATTTAATTATTAAAACTGGGCCTGTGGATGGAGTGTATTCTGCTGATCCCAGGAAAGTTAAGTCCGCTCGCAAGTATCAAACTATCGCCATTAAACAAGCTTTACGGAAAAATCTTAAAGTAATTGATAAACAAGCCTTTTTGTTTTGTCGGCGTTATCAAATTCCTATTAGGGTATGTAAATGGCGTCCGGGGGTAATAGAACAGGTGATTTTTGGTAAACAGGTTGGTACGCTGGTTAGTTAGTTATCTACAAGTATCAAGTTGACATCTGAATAGATGTTTTTTAACACACTCTTGAGCTAGGACAGTTAAAATTTTTACATTATCTGTTTCTGGCTGTAAGGAACATCAATAATCATTTTCTTTCATATTTGAAGGAGTTTTATATGAGTACTTCCATTCACGCGCCATTACGGCGCACAATCATGGATATCATCTATAATAGCGATATCCACAAATTTAAATAACAGCGGATTAAGAAACTTCAGGAGAATCAGCTTTTTGTTTGATATTAAATTTAGATGTTTGAGATAATTAAATCGTGGTTTGTCCACGTTTTACTTAATTCACAGCTCTTTACAAACTAAAAATAAATAGGAGGTTTTATGAAAAAACTCCATAATATCCGTATTCGTGGTTCGACGGCGACCAGAGGAAACGCATTGTCGATCAACGGCCTGTCAAAAGTCATCAATTCTGCGGAAAATTCATGAAAGGAACGAGCCATGTGCGTACGTATATTAAAAATAGAAGTTTAGGTCGACCTGTATAATCCTTTTTAACTAAGGCTGATCTTGCAGGTCGACCGCTTTTTTTTATATTAAAACTTAAGTATAATTAAGTTATCTTAGTTTTAACTTATAAAATTATGCCTATTAGAATAGCAATTAATGGTTTTGGCCGCATTGGCCGGGCGGCGTTTAAAATCGCCCTTACTAAGAAAAAATATGAAGTCGTAGCGATAAACGATTTAATGGAGCCAACTACTTTAGCGCATTTATTAAAATATGACACAGTTTATGGGGTTTATGACAAAGAGGTAAAAGCTGATAAAAAATATTTGATTGTTAACGGTAAAAAATATTTAGTCACAGCAGAAAAAGACCCCAACAAATTACCTTGGAAAAAATTAAAAGTGGACGTGGTTTTAGAATGTACTGGTCGTTTTACCTCGCAGGATGATGCCAAGAGTCATTTGAAAGCCGGCGCGCGGAAAGTAATCTTATCAGCACCGGCCAAAGATGATGTTACGCCCACTTATATTTTAGGTGTGAATGTTCAAGGAAAAATTAAAGCTGATATTGTTTCCAACGCTTCTTGCACGACTAATTGTATAACTCCAGTGGCGCAAGTGATAGCCTCGTCTTTTGGTGTGAAGAAAGCTATGATGACTACTGTGCATTCGGTTACCGCAGAGCAGAATTTAGTAGACGGTCCGCCGCCGGGATTGCATAAAGATTTGCGTCGTGCCAGGGTAGCCAGCCAGAACATCGTGCCTACTACCACTGGTGCTGCTAAAGCTGCTTTTAAAGTTGTGCCGGAGCTCAAGGGTGTGTTTGAGGGATTAGCTTTAAGAGTCCCGACAATTTGTGTATCGCTAGCTGATTTTACTTTCGTGCTAAAAAAGAAAGTAACAGTCGCGCAAGTTAATAATGCTTTAAAGAGCGCTACTGTTTCACCTCGCTATCAGGGAATTTTACAGGTTACTGACAAGCCTTTGGTGTCATCTGATTTCATTGGTAATCCAGCTTCATCTATCGTTGATTTATCTTTGACCCAAGTAGTAGGTGATGATTTGGTAAAAGTCATAGCTTGGTATGACAACGAATGGGGATATGCGAATAGATTAGTGGAGTTAGCAGAAAAAGTGATTTAATTATGACTCAAGAAATGAAGGAAATCGGTTGGAGTATAGTTGGTACAGTTTTAGTAATAGTTATTAGTTTGATATTTATTTTTCAGTATCAAAAACAGAACGATAATTCATTAATTATTGTTAATAATTTACCAGCGCAGGCTAATAATACCCAGATCGTTACTTTGAGCGCGAGTGAAGTTGCTAGACATAATAATACCAATGATTGTTGGCTTATAATTCAAAATAAAGTTTATAGTGTAGCGAATTACATAAATAAACATCCTGGCGGTGCTGGGACGATTATTCCTTATTGCGGTAAAGAAGCTACACAGGCTTTTTCAACCAAAGGAGGTCAAGGCTCTCATTCTAGTAACGCTGTTCAAGTATTGAGCCAGTTTTACCTTGGCGTTCTTGGCGGTCAGATTGATAGCGGTCAAGTCGAGGCGGTAAACAATATTAATTTTGATAATAGACAAAACAGAGGAGAGATAAAAGATGATTAAATTTTATTTATTTTGTAGGAAAATACACCGCATTTTTGTATTGACCATCGTGGTGTTAACTATTATTATGGCCGGCACCGGCAGTTTATTGAAATACAGTTCGTTCGCTAGTAAAATCAGTTTTATTGATTTAGGATTGGTTAGATACTTGCATAATAATTTAAGTCCTTGGTTTACTTTGGCGCTGGTTATTATGACACTCACTGGTTTAGTGATGTATTTTTACCCTTGGTATATAAAAAGAAAAAAAGTCATCAGTTTGGATAATCAAGAATAAGATATTGACTTGAGATATTATAAAAATTCCCACTAGTCTATTTGATAGTGGGAATGCTTGATTTACTTTTGTGAACATTTTTTCTTTAAGAAAATACATTCACGAATTAAACGTTGATTACTTTGGCGATTGAAGACTTTGAATTTTAAATCAGCAGTTTTCCGGCTGCGTTGAAAATAAGCCACTAGCCACCAGTCGCAGCGCCAAACATTGTGGGTTTGTCCATTTTTGTCTGGCAAATTACGAATAAAATTATCCTCTGCTGTTAATTCAGCCGACAAGGCATCGTTGGTGATTTTGTTTTGAGGTTCTATAAACCATTGATAAGTTGCTGTCATTATTGTCTCCTTGGTTTTATTATCATATTAATTGATTGTTTGTTTCTGGAAAGAGCGGTAAAGTAATAGTATCAACAATTTTTCTTTTTCTCTTTAGAACTCCAGTAGTTCCGTTGGTTGGTTGAGGGTTTTCACCAAGAACTTGCTTCATTGTTTGAACACCACGCCAGGTAGACCAATACATTGCCTCATCAAGAAAGTGTTTAAGCGCAATATAAATAACAATACCATTTTCAAATCTACCAGCTCGGCCACCTCGTTGTATGCGGGCAATTTCAGTGGGAGGCATGGAATATTGGATTACCGCATTGACCGCCGGCGTTGATAAACCTTCTTCAATGACTGAAGTGGCGATCAAAACATTAAGTTTGCCAGTAGTAAATAATTTTAAAGTATGCTGATGAGTTTTTGTTTTATCACTGCCTTTTCCACCAAAAATAGTTTCTGCTTGGATGTTCGGCAGTTGTGAATTGAGCACTTCTTTTAAGTATTTACCAGTGGTACGCTCATAAACGAAGATAATTATTCCTTTATTCATATTAATTAAAGATTCAACAACTTCTAGTAGCTTGGCAACTTTGGGGTGAATGGGCGCCTCAGTAGCCAAGAAGATTATTTGTTGAAAGTTTCTATGGGAGTAAATAACTTGAGCAGCTTGAGTCTTGTCTTCATCTTTTAGACGACGAGCATAATCTAAAAAAGTATAATAACCCTCAGACATAATAGCAGTAAAGGAGTGATGTAGTTTTCTGTATTGTGCATAAGCTGATATTGCTTTATAATAATTATCTTCTCCTTTATGATTTGCAATCATTGTTTCCAGTATTTTTAATTCTTTGGCAGTTATAATTCGATCAACATCTATTGAGAATCCTAATTGATTTAGATTAATGGCATTTTGTTTGATCAGTGATTGGAACAGGTTATCAATAGTTTTTAGCGGTTCGTTCATTTCAGCGATGACTAAACTTTCTGTCTTAGGTGGTGTTGGTATATCAATCCGACGTACATTTTTTATATAGCAAGACTTTTTAATTTTTTCAATCGCGGTTAAGGTACTGCCTGGGGAAGCAGATAATCCTAATAGTTTCAAGTTTGCTTGGTGAGCTAAGCGGGCTATGTTGACATAAGGAAAATTACCTCGTGCTTTTTGGAACTCATCTAAAATAATTAAGTTAAAATTATTCAGATTTACTTTTCCTTTTTTAAAGTCGTTTAATAAGATATGAGCCGTGGCAAAAATAATACGGTGTTTTGTATTATTCCAGTCTCTGTTCCTGGTAATTCCAGTATAAACTTGTGCCTCATAAGTTTGTCCAGTAATTTTTTCCAGTAACTCCTGATGTTGTTTGGTAAGTATGCGAGTAGGTACTAGAAATAGGGTTCTAGCATGAAGAGCAGTAATAATTAAGATAGCTATAGCGGTTTTGCCAGCAGAGGTGTCAGCCACTAAGGCAGAATTGCTTTCCCGGAGTAGAGAAATAAATTCTCCAGCATATTTTTTCCAATAGGGTATTTTATCCTTATTATCAAAACCACGAAAAGGGAAATGATCCCAAAGATTCAAATACTCTTGCGGTATTTCAAGATGGTTCATGTTGTTGCCTTTCAATATTTAGTTGTTAAAGATCATAAGTTAACTGGTGCTAGTTTAATACGTAAACGTAATTTTGTAAAGAATTAGGTACCCTTTTAGAATTTGGTTAATTGTTATAAAATGAAATTGTTATGCAATTAAGGGCTATTAATCAAGTTAACAGTTTAGCTGGCAAGCGTGTTTTGGTACGAGCTGATTTTGATGTGCCGATCAAACAAGGGAAGGTGGTAGATAACGCTCGCATTATTGCGGCCTTGCCCACTATTAAATTTTTAGAACAAACAGGAGCTAAAAAAATTATTTTAGTGGCTCATTTGGGCAGACCTCGCGGTAAGATGATTAAGAGTTTAAGTTTAATGCCGGTAGCCCAAGAATTATCCAAGTTATTAAGACACCCAGTTAAGTTATTTGATTTGTTTCGAATTAAAGGCAAGTCATTTAATCAAGAGAGAATGGTACTTTTAGAAAATATTCGTTTTTATTCTGGTGAAGAAAAAAAAGACAAAAGTTTTATTAGTAAGTTGGTTAGTTTGGCTGATATATTTGTCAATGACGCTTTTTCGGTAACTCATCATCCTGCCGCTTCGGTTTCAAGCGTGACAAAATTACTACCTAGTTATGCTGGTTTAAATTTGGTGCATGAGGTTGGTTTTTTAAGCAGGATTTTGCAAGATTTTGCTGAACCACTGGTGGTGGTTGTTGGTGGTGTGAAAACAGAAGATAAATTACCAGTGATTAATAAATTAGCCCCATTAGCCTCACAAGTATTAGTAGGTGGTGCGGTCGCCAATACTTTTTTAGCAGCTAGGAGTTTACCAATTGGCAGATCACTGGTAGACAAAACATTTATTCCCGAGGCGCGAAAGATATTAAAAAAATTTAGCAAAAAAATAATTTTGCCTAAAGATGTAGTAATTGATGTGCTGAACACTAAAAAGAAAGAAACTAAATTAGTGTCGGTTTTTGATGTACAAAAAAATCATTGTGCATATGATTTGGGAGTAAATACAGTGCGTGAGTATGCTAATTATTTAAAACAGGCCAAAACAATTCTTTGGGCAGGGGTTTTGGGTAAAGTTGAAGATCGAATGTATGCGCATGCTAGTTTGGCGCTGGGCAGATTAGTTTCCAGCAAAGCACGCGGGTCGGCGTTAGTAGTAGTAGCTGGTGGCGATACCTCTAGTTTTTTTCACGGAGCTAATTTATGGGTGGATCATATTTCTTTAGCTGGTGGTGCAACTTTAAAATTTTTAGCCGGCGAAAAATTAGCAGGTTTAACACCATTGCTATAAAAATAATCTTATGAAACATTTAATTAAACAAGTTCAAGCCAGAGAAATCTTAGATTCCCGTGGTGATCCAACAGTAGAAGTGGAAGTGGAATTAACTAGTGGCGAAAAGGAAGTCGCATCCGTGCCATCAGGCGCTTCTACAGGCAAACACGAGGCGCATGAATTGCGCGATGGAGATGCAAAACGTTATGGTGGCAGAGGAGTGTTAAAGGCGGTAGCTAATGTTGATAGTGAAATAAATAAATCCTTACAAGGGATGGATGTTGTTGAACAGCAACAGATTGATAGAATGCTTATTGAGTTGGATGGTACTAAAAATAAAAGTCGTTTAGGAGCCAATGCTATTTTAGGCGTTTCTTTGGCATGTGCTAGATTAGCTAGTCAGGTTACCAGACAGCCGCTGTATCAGTATATTAGAAAAAAATTTAAATTGCCTTATAAAAATTGGTTATTACCGAGGTGTTTGATGAATTTAATTAACGGTGGTCGACACGCTGATAGTAATTTAATTATACAAGAAATCATTATCGTGCCGCAGGTTTTTAAGATCGACGGCAAGATTAAAAAAGTAGATATGGCTGAAAGTATACGAGTTGGTTCAGAAGTATTTCATGCTTTGGCCAAAGTGTTAAAAAGAAATAAATTAGACACGGATCTTGGTAGCGAAGGTGGTTATGCTCCTAATTTTGATAATTGTGAACAGGCTTATGATTTTTTAATAGAAGCCATCACCGAAGCTGGTTTTAAGACAGGCGAAGAGGTAGCTATGGCTTTAGATGTGGCGGCTTCTGAATTTTTTTCTCATGGTAGTTATGGCTTTGAAGGTAAAGAAATTAATACCGATGATCTGTTAAATAAATATCAATCCTGGCTTAAGAAATATCCTTTTATTTCCATTGAGGATGGCTTACATCAGGATGATTGGAGCGGTTGGGTAAAAATGACTAAAATTTTAGGAAACTATTGTCAGTTAGTGGGTGATGATTTATTTGTTACTAATTTAGAAAGAATTAAAATAGGGAGCGAGATGGGGGCGGCTAATGCAGTAATTATTAAACCCAATCAAATAGGGACTTTGACCGAAACAATAGCCGCGATAGAATTTGCACATCAACATAATTTTAAAACAGTAGTATCACATCGTTCTGGTGAAACTATGGATACTTTTATTGCTGATTTGTCAGCAGCAGTTAATTCAGAGTTTATTAAAGCAGGCTCTTTGGCTAGAGGTGAAAGGGTGGCTAAATATAATCGTTTATTGGCTATTGAACAGGAACTGACAGTTTAATCTTTGGAATTGTCGTTAAGGACTTTTTTCTTTATAATGAAAGAAGAGGAACAACCTCTTCTTTTTAAACTATGAAGAAAAAGAAAATTACAGCTATACACACACCTTTAGTTTTAGCTATTTTAGATGGTTGGGGTATTGGTCCATCTAATGACCACACCAATCCTTTACTAGTAGCTAAAACACCATTTTTGCATCATCTCCAGAAGCATTATCCGTATGCCGAGTTAAAAGCTTATGGTCAGTATGTTGGTTTGCCGGTTGGGCAGGACGGTAATTCAGAGGCTGGCCATTTAAATATCGGTGCTGGGCGAATTGTGGAACAGGACGCGGTTATTATTACCAAGGCTATAGCTAATGGTACTTTTTTTAAGAACCCAGCTTTAATCCAGGCTGTGAATCATGTTAGGGCGCATCATTCTAATTTGCATTTAATGGGTTTATTGTCAAATTATAACAGCGGACATTCTTCCCCTAATCATTTTCAGGCCTTATTAAAATTCTGCCAACAACAAAAAATATCACGGGTATTTATTCATTTTTTTACCGATGGGCGTGATTCACCTAAATATGACGCTTCAAAATTTTTATATGAAGCACAGAAACGTTTTCGTAACGGCGAGGTGGTAGCTAGTATAGTTGGTCGTTTTTACGCCATGGATAGAAAGAAAAATTGGTTACGTACTGAAAAAACTTATAATTTATTAACTTTAGGTGAAGGTTTAACATCTCCTGATGCCGCCACAGCGATTAGACATGCTTATAATAGGGGAGAAAGTGATGAATTTATTAGTCCGACGGTTATGGTTGATAAAAGAAATAAACCAGTTGGTATTATCAAGGATAAAGATGCGGTCATCTTTTTTAATTTAAGATCAGATCGTGCTAGACAAATGTCTAAACCGTTTGTGCAGCCCAATTTTGAAAAGTTGAATCCCGGTAGTTTCAAACGGCATAAGGTTTTTGCCAAACTTCAATTTGTGGCCATGACTGATTTTGGTCCTGATTTAAGTAAAATTAC
Organism: uncultured Gammaproteobacteria bacterium; assembly: GCA_964567515.1. Taxonomy (GTDB): domain Bacteria; phylum Patescibacteriota; class Patescibacteriia; order Veblenbacterales; family UBA10138; genus JBBIVB01. The sequence goes on from CAZMMW010000011.1 coordinate 8,468, forward strand.
AACGGTTTATCCGAGTATAAAATTAACCGGCACTTTACCTATGGCCTTGGCTGGTTTAAGACAATTGTATATTTCAGAAATGGAAAAATACGCTCACGTTACTTATTTTTTAAACGGTGGTTATGCTGATCCAGTAGCTGGCGAACAAAGGGTGATTGTACCTTCGCCCAGTGTTTCTTCTTATGAAAAAACACCGGCCATGTCAGCGGTTAAAGTTACAAAGTTTATTACTAAAGCCTTAAAAACCAAGCGTTTTGATTTTATAACAGTAAATTATCCTAACCCAGATATGGTGGCTCATACAGGTAATTTTCAAGCCTCAGTGCAGGCTATGGAGGTGATAGATAAATGTTTAATGTTAATTTGTCAGTCACTTAAATCAAACAATGGTTCGTTATTAGTCACAGCTGACCATGGTAATGTTGAAGAATTGATAGATAGCAAGACAGGTGAAATTAATACTGATCATTCTACCAATAGAGTACCATGCATTTTAGCTGCCCGTGGATTAGTAGGTAAAAAATTTAAACGGCGTTACGGTGTCTTGGGTGATATAGCTCCAACAATTTTAGAGTGGCTGAAGATATCTAAACCTAAAGAAATGATTGGTCACAGTCTTTTGGTTGGTAAATATGAGTAGCGTCCAGCAAGTAATTTTAGTTATTTTAGACGGCTGGGGAGTGGCGGCGCCTTCCCGTGGTAACGCTATTACTTTAGCGCGTACACCAATTTTTAAAAAATTAATCGCCACCTACCCAACTTTTACTTTACAGGCAGCGGGCGAGACCGTTGGTTTACCGTGGGGAGAAGTAGGTAATAGTGAAGTTGGTCATTTAACTTTAGGTGCCGGTAAAATATTATTCCAGGATCTGCCACGCATTAATCATAGTATTTCCGATAAAAGTTTCTTTACCAATCGAGCTTTTTTGCAGGCAACTGATTACGTTAAACAAAATAATAGCGCCTTACATTTAATTGGTTTAGTTAGTCCAGGTGGAGTACATAGTTATAATGAGCATTTGTATGCTTTATTGGAAGTAGCCAAGAACCAAGCAATTAATAATGTTTTTGTTCATGTTATTTTAGATGGACGTGATGTGTCTTATAATAGCGGTGTAGGTTTTGTAGAAGATTTACAAAATATAATTGGTAAAGTTGGAGTGGGGCAAATTGCTACTTTGGCTGGCCGTTTTTATGCTATGGATCGGGATAATCATTGGGATCGCACCCAGGCTTATTACTCAGCTTTAACTAAAGGAGAAGGATCTTTGGTCACTGATCCGGTGACTGCTATCAAAAAGTCTTATGAGGATAAAGTTTATGATGAAGAATTAATGCCAACAGTAATAACTAAAAATAATCAACCAATCGCTTTAGTGAAAGATAACGATGCGGTAATATTTTTTAATTTTCGGTCTGATCGTGCTAGACAGTTAACTGGAAGTTTTGTTTTGCCGAAATTTGATAAATTTAAACACCAACACCTAACTAATCTTTTATTTGTTACCATGACTGAATATGATAGCAATTTACCCACAGTTGTCGCTTTTCCGCCTGAAGTAGTAGATAAACCATTAGCCAAGGTTTTAGCTGAAGCTGGTTTAAAACAGTTACATATTGCCGAAACAGAAAAATATGCGCACGTTACCTATTTTTTTAATGGTGGCAGAGAGAAATCTTACGATGGTGAAGATCGTGTTTTAGTGCCCTCGCCAGTAGTTTCGTCTTATGATCAAAAACCAGCTATGTCAGCCAGGGAAATTACTCGTAAACTTACTGAAGCGGTTCGCGCCTATTCTTATAATTTTTATGTTGCCAACTTTGCTAATGTTGATATGGTTGGCCACACTGGTAATTTACCGGCTACTATTCAAGCAGTGGAGTTTTTAGATGAATGTTTAGGAGAGGTTGTTTCAGCGGTATTGGAGGCTGGCGCAATTTTATTAATTACAGCTGATCATGGCAACGCTGAAGCGGTGATGAATTTACAGAGCGGGGCTATTGATAAAGAGCACAGTACTAATCCTGTCCCCTTAATAATTATAGGTCCAGGTTTAGAACATAAAGCAGCAGCTTATGCTCCTGTTACTGAAGATTTAAGCCAGTTAAAATCAGCCGGCATGTTATCTGATGTAGCACCCACTATTTTGAAAATTCTTAGTATACCTAAACCATCTGAAATGACCGGTTTAAGTTTATTGTAAGTAATATGCCTGAACTTCCAGAAGTTGAGACTATTAGACACGATTTAAGTCGATTTTTACTACAACAAAAGATTAGTCAACTGAAAGTTAGTTATAGGAATTTACTTAAACCTAATTATCAAACAGTCCGTCACGCTTTGTTGAACCGTTATTTTACTAAAGTTTCCAGGCGGGGAAAATTATTAATCCTTTCACTGTCATCGGGAAAATTTTTGTTAATTCATTTGAAAATGACCGGACAACTTGTTTGGCAACCCGTTCACGGAAAATTGTTAGCGGGAGGTCATCCTATAAAAGAGGCAACGAGAGTACCTAATAGATTTACTCATATAACTCTAGTTTTTAAGAATGGCGCTAGATTATATTTTAATGACGTAAGACGTTTTGGTTATTGGCGCGTGGTAGATAAATTAGTTTTAGATGATATTTTAGCTTATTTTGGCCCAGAGCCGCTATCGGTTAATTTTAATCCAGTTTATTTTAGAACTAAATTACAGCGCAAGAAACGTAGCCAAATTAAAAATATACTTTTAGATCAACAGGTAGTGGCTGGTATTGGTAATATTTATGCTGATGAAAGTTTATGGCAGGCAAAAATTAAACCGATTAGACGCGGAGGCGGTTTGAGTGATTTAAAAATTAAACAATTATATCGAGCGATTAGATTAATTATTAAAAAAGCAGTTGAGGCGCGTGGTACTTCTTTTTCTAATTACGTAGATGGCGGGGGTAGAGAGGGTACTTATTGGGAAAAACGCAAAATTTATAGGAGGGAAGGGTTGGCATGTTATCGCTGTGGCACTATGATTAAAAAAGTTAAGGTTAATGGGCGCGGTACTCATTATTGTCCACAATGTCAGGTTTAAACTATGTTTGTTATTTTAACTCAACAATTAAATAGTTTCGTTGCACAAAACTGGTGGTTAGAGCAGTTAGCTATTTTTATGGCGGTAGTTGTAATTTGGTTAATGGTGGTAAGTTATTTGTTGGTTTGGTTTTATCATTCCGGTAGTAGTAAATTACACCATATTTTATTAACTATATTAGTAATAGGTACGGTTTATGCGATTAATTTTATTATTGGCTATTGTTGGTTTGAATTTAGACCATATACAATCGGTTTAACTGATTTATTGATTAATGAGCCATTATCAGCAAAGTCTTTTCCTTCTGATCATGCTGCTGTAGCTTTTGTTTTAGCTTTTATGTTTTGGCGTTTAGATAAACGCTGGTGGTTAATATGGCCAGTGGCTTTGTTGGTGGCTTTGGCTAGAGTGGCTGTGGGCGTTCATTATCTTCATGATGTATTAGCAGGAGCCATGCTTGGTTTATTAATAAGTTTAGTAGTAGAAAGGATCTATAATAATTCTTTAGTTCGTTTATGTCAGCGATCTAAAAATTTATGAATACTACTAACGAACAGTTGATCAGTTTTTTAGAAAATAGTGGAGAATTAAATAGCCAACTACTTAAACAAGCGTTACTTAAAATAGATCGCAGATTTTTTATACCGCCAAGTATGCAAAACGAAGCCTATGCCAATTATCCTTTGCCCATAGGCGTTGGGCAGACCATTTCCCAGCCCTCTACTGTGGTATTTATGTTAGAGCAATTAAAAATTGAACCTGGGCAAAATATTTTAGAAGTGGGATCTGGTTGTGGTTGGGTTAGCGCTCTCTTGGCCCATATAGTTGGCGGTCAAGGCAAGGTGATCGGTATTGATATAATTCCTGAATTAGTGGAGTTGGCAAAAAATAATATCAAGCGTTTTGGTTTTAAAAATTTAGCATTTATAATTGGCGATGGTAGCAAAGGTTTGGCTAAATATGCCCCTTACGACAGAATAATTGTTTCAGCCGGAGCTAAAACAATACCCCGGGCTTTACTAGATGAATTAAAAAACGGCGGATATATGGTTATTCCAGTTGGCGAATTCACTCAAGATATGGTTGTAATAGAAAAGTTAGGTGGAAAATTTAAACAAACAAAATTTCCCGGTTTTGTGTTTGTGCCGTTGGTTAGTAAATTTTATTGATAATTTTTCATGGATGATGTAAAGTGTTGATAATATAGCAATTTAAAAAATCATATCAAAAAAATTAAAGAGAGGATAAACATGAATTGTGCAATGTGTCAACGAGGGAAGATTAGAGTTGATGGTGCCCATGCTTGTTCCTGTGGTCACTCTGTGTTTGTTTGTGATTTTTGTTACAAATATTTTACAGTTAAGTGTGGAAAACCTTTTGGTGAGTCTAAGTTATCTCCTCAATTTTCTATGGCGTTTGACAGTGATTTGACTCGATCTGTGTGGTCGGTATGTATCAGACGAAAGGGAGGGGGTAAAAGAAAAAATTAATAACCTTCCTTTGTTGGAAGATTTTAAACAGTCTCTTTAGACAGTAGTTATAGTCAAAAGTCGTCAGAATCTGACGGCTTTTTATATATAATTTAGAAATACCCTATTGTCTTAAAGCATAATAATCAGTAAAATATAATTATGAAGTTTTTGATTTTAGCCGGAGGTAGCGGTACTAGATTATGGCCAGTATCGCGTAAGAACAGACCCAAGCAGGTACAGTCGTTTTTTGACTCTACCACTTTGCTGTTTCGGACTTTTTGCCGTTTAACTAAATTTTTTAAAACTGATGATATTTTTGTTATCACTAATTCTCAACAAGCTAGTGCGGTAGCTAAACAATTGCCTAAATTATCATCCACTCATTTAATTATCGAACCAGAACCACGAGGTACTTTGGCTGCTATAGGTTTCGGTTCGTTAATGATAAATAAATTTTTCCCTGGAGAAGTGTTAGTGACAGTCATGAGCGATCATCATATTAAAGACGATGCTGAATATGCCAGGATATTGAGGCAGGCAGAGAAATCGGTCAAAAATTTTCCTCATACAATTACTTTGTTAGGCGTTAGACCGTCTTATCCTGAAACCGGCTATGGTTATATAAAAATGGCGAATCAAGCAGGAAAAATAACATCTCGTTTTCGTACTGATAAAATATTTACGGTAGAGAAATTTATAGAAAAACCAACTTTAATCAAAGCTCAACATTATATTAAACAATGGGAGTATTTATGGAATCCTGCTAGTTTTATTTTTTATCCCCAAACTTTAATCAAACTTTATAGCAAATATAATTATCCAGCCGGTCGAGCTCTCACAAAAATATCTAATTTATTGACAGGCAACAATAAAACAAAGGAAATAACACGTTGGTTTAAAGCTATACCTAAGAATTCTATAGACTATGGCTTGTTGGAAAAGATGAATAACCTTTTGGTATTACCTTGTGACTTTGGCTGGACTGATGTAGGCCATTGGCGTACTGTTTATAATATTATAGCTAAACACCAAAAGGAAAATATAGTGAAAGGAAAATATCTAGGTATTAAATCACACGGTAATTTAATTTACTCGTTGTCTGACAGATTAATAACCACCGTCGGTGTAGAAAATTTTGTCATTATTGAAACCGAGGACGCCATTTTAATTTGTCCTAAGAAATTATCGCAGGACGTAAAACAGATTGTAGGAGCTTTAAAAAATAATGGCTGGGAAAGGTATTTATAATATGTTAGTAGAAAAAACAGACACCAAGTTTAAACGGTGGTTAAAAATAGGCGGCTATAGTCTGATTATTTTACTGATAATACTAGGTGTTATTTTTTGGCAGCTTACGAAGCCGTCCCAATCGCGAGATGGATTAGTATCTTTTTCTATCACACCAGGTCAGGGTGTTAAGGCTATTAGTTTGAAACTAGAGCAAGCTGGTTTAATTCACAGCCCTTTATTTTTTGAAAGTTGGGTGTGGTTGACTGGCACTGAAAAAAAATTTGCGGCAGGAGAATATAGATTGCCAGCCAATGTTAATATTATTAATCTGACTCGTTTATTAACCGGTACTTTAGCTTTACCTAATGAAGTAAAGGTGGTGATTATCGAGGGGTGGACTATCAAAGATATAGTTTCTTATTTGGAAAAGAATAGTTTATACTCAAGTTCTGATTTTTTTGCTTTAGTTAGTAAACCGCAGAATTTTGATTCGCTACTTGATCATTTAGGAATCAACTTAATTTCTAAACCAGTGAATGCTAGTTTAGAAGGTTATCTATTTCCTGATACTTATCGAGTTTATCGTGATTCTAAACCACAGGACTTAGTGAGTAAAATGTTGAATAATTTTGTGAACAAATTTAAACCCGAATGGCAGCAGGAGATTTCTCGCCGCGGTTACAATATGTTTCAAGCAATAACTTTAGCTAGCATAGTAGAAAAAGAGGTGGCCAATATTGAGGATAGAAAATTGGTAGCCGATATTTTTTGGCGTAGATTACAAGCCGGTAGGGGATTAGAGTCCGATTCAACTATTAATTATATTACTGGCAAAAAATCTCTTCGTTCTTCTGGTAGCGATCTAGCGATCAATTCACTATATAATACTTATAAATATCGAGGATTGCCACCGGGACCAATTTGCAATCCAGGAGCTTCAGCAATAGAAGCAGTAATCTACCCTCAAAGTAATAACTATTGGTATTTTTTAACTACGCCTGATGGACGGGTAATTTATTCTAAAACTTTTGAGGATCATAAGGTTGCTAAATCAAAATATCTTGATTAATTTTTAATTAGATTACAAAACCCAGTCATCTTAGTGGTTAGTTGTTATAGTATTTGATTTTTGTATATCTTGGTAGTAAGATATTATAAATTGGTACTTTTCGTACTTTGAAAATATAATAATAAAAAGAGGAAAAAATGAAAAAGATCTTTTATATTTTAATAGTTGTTTGTTTGGTATTTTTAATAATTGAGCAATTTTTAACTAATCGTTGGTTACAACAAGAATCGCATCAGATTTATCAGAAACAATTAACAGACAGTCTTGATAATTTAAAAACTTATTTTGGTCAAAGACTTGATACTCTGTGGTCGCATATCACTTTGAGTGTTTATCAATTACCAGAAACGCTTTGTATTTGTGGACAAAAAGTGCCTTTAGAAAGGTTATTAGTTCGTGAAAAAATAGAATACGAATTGTTTAAATTTTTAAGACAGAGGCCAAATTTGGTAATGTGGTATCGTTTACAGGGTAGATATTTTCCCATGATTGAGTCGTCTTTAGCCGCAGTAAATTTGCCTGATGATTTGAAATATTTGGTTATTTTAGAAAGTTTGCTTGATCCTAAGGCGAAATCATCAGTAGGTGCGGGTGGTCTTTGGCAGTTTATGCCAGAAACGGGTAAATCATATAATTTGCAGCAAAATTCAATTTTTGATCAGCGTTATGATCCGTGGTTATCGACTAAAGCGGCCCGTCGATTAGTCATTGATTTATATCGTTTGTCGCGCACTTATCAAGAACATGGAGATTGGTGGTTGACTTTAGCTCAATATGTTTCTGGTTCCAAGACAATTGCCAACGCGGTTAAGAATCAAAAAAACAGCGATTATTTCACTTTAGCGTTAGCTAAGGACGCGCAACGTTATGTTCCCCAATTTATTGCCTTATGTGTTTTGTATAAGAATAGTCAGTCTTTTGGTTTAGATGTACTGCCTCAATACCCACCTTTACCAGAAGTTGTTGATACGACGATTTTTTTAAGTCGCGGTGGTGCTCTTAAAGATTTAAGTGAAGCAGCGGGTATTTCCATGGATGATTTTCTACTGATCAATACCGAGTTTCTACAGCCAATTTTACCTCCCGGTAAGTATAAAATAAAGAAACTTGTGAATAATCACCAACCCCTTGGTTTAAACTAAGGGGTTTTAATTTTATACTGTACAGTATCTTGAACTGTTATTCTAAAGACAGTAAAGATCTTTAAAAAATATTAACCCATAATTTTCACTTTAGTCACTTTTTTGTCCAGGTGAACATAAAGATAACCAATCTGTTTTTAATATTTTTGATTTATAATTCAACGCGATTTTTCTTATAAATAACTGTTATTTTTCAGGTTGACATAACTATAGCTTATGATATAATTTATTCAGTTTAATAATTTAATCAATAAAACTATTGGAAAAGAATCAAAATACATTCCTTCCTCGGAGGAAGTAAAAAAAGCTGAGGAGATGATGACAGAGGAGGAAAAACATCAGAGCTCTATAAGAGAAAAAGGTGTTGAAGTAGTAGAGGTTTATTTTGAGGATTATAATGAAAAGCGAAAATTAAAACCGGAGAGTGCTCAAAAAATTGAACGAAGTTACAGGGAAGAATATAAAAATGAGATCAACAACCAGACTCGTTCAGAATTTATAACAACTGTACGCAATCTAGTAGAATTGGAAAAAACCAACATAGAAAATCGTGAGTCTTTTATTAATAATGTAGAAAAGCTAATTGAAAGTCAGTTTGCTAAATTGGAAGAGGCTAATAATAAGATTTTTGATGATGTCTTAAAACTAACAGAAACAATATCAGATTTTGTAATCTATAGAAAAAATATGATACTTCAACAGGAAACGGACGAGGAAAAGAAGAAAGCAATAAAGGACAGTATAGCACAAAATGAAATGTTAAAAAAAGTTAGAATAGAAGCAGACGAAAAAAATCGAAATGCAAATTTAAACTATCTAGAGAGAACCAAAAGAAGCTTATTAGAGATAATGTTACATAGATTAGAACAGCGACAAGAAGAGCAAAAATAAATTTTCCCTATTAAATTTTCGCCATTCGGCAAAAAATAATTTTTTGTTACATCATATAACAACAAATATCCGGTTGTGACTCTTCCGAGAGCCTCCATCCAAATTACTTTCACTTCGTTTCGGCAACTTCAGATACACGCAAACGTTATATAGATATTTTATAC
>CAZMMW010000012.1:0-17166 GCA_964567515.1 uncultured Gammaproteobacteria bacterium
AGCAACGATTTAACTCTTTGAATCATATTTTTCTCCTTTAAGTTTTGTTTTTATTCGCTTATATTCTAGCACTTTTAAAAAAATAACAAAAGTTTTTTAAACTATACCTGTTTGTTAAACTAACAACTATTTTGCAGTTGCTTAATCGCAGATTGCAAAGCGTCTAAAGATAACAGAGCACACTGCAATCTGGTAGGACCAATCGGAATTTTTAATAAATCAACCATCTTTTGTTTATCCCAAGTTGATATTTTATTAATATCTTGGCCTACTGCTTCAGTTAAAAGAATAGAGGCTGCTGCCTGCGATAAAACACAACCCTCGCCTTTAAAAGTAGCGTCGATTAATTTTTCTTTATCAATTTTAATAGCTATCTGTAAACTATCGCCACATGAAAGATTAGCCGCCACACCATTAGCCGACGGTTTAGACAACTCCTTATGATAATGGGGGTGCTTATAATGATCTAAAATATTAGCTTGATACAAGTCCATAAAAAACTCAAAAGTTAAAACTTAAATTTCAAAACCACAATTCAAAATTTAAAAGTTTTAAATTTTTAGATATAGTTTTGAATTTTGCGATTTAAGATTTGAGTTAACATAGCATCTTCTGTGCTTTCTTAATCCCCTCAACCAACCTATCAATATCTTCTTTCGTGTTATATAGGGCACAACTGGCGCGAGTAGTAGCCAATAAACCAAACTTTCTATGCAAAGGTTGAGTGCAATGATGGCCCGCCCTTACCGCTACGCCTTCATCATTCAAAATACTAGCCAAATCATGAGCATGTAACCCCCCCACACTAAAAGAAAAAACTGGACAACGATTTTTTGAATCTGCGGTACCAAATAATTTTAACCCTTCCACAGCTTGTAATTTTTCTAGACCATATTTAGTTAAATCATACTCCCAAGCTGTAATATCTTGCCAACCTATCTTATTAATATATTCAATAGCCGCTCTTAAACCAATCACATCCGCTATAGCGGATGTACCAGCTTCAAATTTAGCCGGCAAAGGTCCCCAGGTGGTGTCCTGATAAGTTACCTCGTTAATCATATGACCACCAGTTAAAAAAGGTGGCATACTTTCTAATAACTCTTTTCTACCATATAGCACCCCCACACCAGTTGGGCCATATATTTTATGTCCAGAAAACACTAAAAAGTCACAATTTAATTTCTGCACATCAGTTGCTTGATGGGGCACAGACTGAGCGGCATCTAAAATAGCTAACGCACCAACTTTTCTAGCTTGAATAATTATTTTTTCTATCTCATTAATAGTACCTAAAGCATTAGAAGTTACTACTACACTAACTATCTTAGTTTTAGGTGTAATTATTTCTTCTAAATTATTTAAGTCTAAACGGAATTCAGAAGTAACTGGAATAAATTTTAAAATCGCACCGCTTCGTTTACACGCCTGTTGCCAAGGAACCAAATTAGCATGATGCTCCATCTCCGATAAGACTACTTCGCTCCCTATTTTTAAAGTAGATCCTAAAGCATAAGCTAGTAAATTCAAAGCCTCGGTTGTGTTTTTTGTAAAGATAATTTCTACTGGTTCCCGAGCATTAATAAAACTAGCCACCGCTTGCCTAGTTTCCTCAAATTCTAATGTACTCAACTCTGCCATGTCATACACACCACGATGAATATTAGCAAAATGCGTCCGATATAAATCATCTATGGCTTTTATAACAACTTCGGGTTTTTGTGCTGACGCGGCATTATCTAAAAAAGCCCACGCTTTGCTGTTTTTTTTCTGTAAAAAGAAAGGGAAATCGACTCTTAATTTATCCAAATTTAACATATGAATTTAAGTGCTGTTTAATTAAATTGCTAATTTTCTGATCAGCTGGCATTACTTCCTCAATAAAGCTATCCAATAGTAAACTTTTTGCGCTTGCTTCGTCAAGACCACGGGAACGTAAATAGAAAATTTCTGGTTCAGATAATCTGCCGCTGGTAGCATCATGCACAGCTTGTACCTTGTCATTTAAAATCTCTAGAATTGGTTGACTTATTGCTTTACTATTATTCCCCATTAAGACAGTCCGGTCGGATAAATGTGCGTCGGCGCCACCAGCGTTTTTATCTATCTTCAATATCTCTTTACTAGAACTATTTGCTTGTTGCCACAGTATTCTTTTTAATTTTATATGACTATAAGTATCTTGATGTTGATGCTGAAGATGTAAATCAAAACGATGTTGATCGCGATTGCCGGCTAAAGCCAAGATATTAATTTGCGATCGAGCGTTTTGCCCTGACAACAAAAAATCTATCTTAATGCTTAAATCATGACATTCCCATAACAATAAATAAAAATTCATTTTGGCGTTTTCTTTTAATACAACCTTGCCTTGAAAAAGATGATTTTCTGTTTTGCCATAAATAATATAGTTCAATTCAGTATTTTTTTTGGTACAAATAAAAAACTTATTTTTAAAAACTACTAAGGGCACAGCTAAACTATTATTACTATCTATATTAACAATATTTAAAGTCTTTTTATTAGTTTTTTTATACTTCATAGATTCATACTATTAGCCAACTGCTCCACCCATCTCTAATTTAATCAACCGATTTAGCTCTAACGCGTACTCCATTGGCAATTCTTTAGATACAGGTTCAATAAAACCGCTGACAATCATAGAAGCGGCCTCGTCTTCTGATAAACCTCGTGACTGTAAATAAAATAATTGATCTTGTTGAATTTTAAAAATCGAAGCTTCATGCTCCACCCGTACTTCCGGCTCATCTACTTGCATAGTAGGATAAGTATCAGCGCGAGACGCATCATCTAATAATAAAGCATCGCATTGTGATTTAACCTTTACGTTTTTAGCGCCTTTGACCACTTTAACCAAACCACGATAGCTAGTGCGCCCGCCTAACACACTTACCGATTTAGAAATAATACATGAACTGGTATCAGCTGCTAAATGAACCATCTTCGCTCCTGTATCCTGGTGTTGTTTTTTACTCGCCACGGCTAACGACAACATATTTGCCTTAGCTCCCCTACCTTTTAATATAACTGCCGGATATTTCATAGTTAATTTGCTGCCAAAATTACCGTCAACCCATTCCACCGTAGCGCTTTCTTCTGCCAACGCGCGTTTAGTTACTAGGTTATAAACATTATTAGACCAATTTTGCATAGTGGTATAGCGTATGCGTGAATACGGTTTAGCAAAAATTTCTACCACAGCTGCGTGTAAAGAGTCTACTGAATACCTAGGTGCCGTGCAGCCTTCAACATAAGAAACCTGACTTCCCTTCTCTGTAATAATCAAAGTTCTTTCAAATTGCCCCATATTTTTAGCATTCAGACGAAAATAGGTCTGCAATGGCACTTCCACTTTTACATTCTGTGGCACATACACAAAACTGCCACCTGACCACACTGCGCTGTTTAAAGCTGAAAATTTATTATCAGCTATTGGTACCAATTTGCCCAAATATTGTTTTACTATGTCTGGATATAATTTAACAGCCGAGGACAAATCACAAAAAATCACCCCTTGTTTTTGCCATGCTTGTTTAAGATGGCTGTATACTACTTCCGATTCATATTGTGCTCCAGAACCTGCCAAAAATTTAGCCTCAGCTTGTGGTACACCTAGTTTATAAAAAGTTTTCTTTATTTGTAGTGGTACTTGCTGCCAATTACTTACCTGGCGTTCAGTTGGTTTAATATAATATTGGATTTTATTAAAATTCAATTTACTTAAATCACTGCCCCAATTAGGCGTCTTCTGTTGTTTAAAAATTTGCAAGGCTTGTCGACGTATCTTTCTAAGCCACGACGGTTCTGCTTTAATATTAGATATTTCATCAACTACAGCGGCTGATAAACCTTGGGGAATAGAATAAACTGGTTTCAAATCATCGTGAAAATTATAGCTATTATTTATGTCTGTAAATTTACCTTGTCTCATTTAACCCCTTCGTTTTAGAGATTTATAACCAGATTTCTCAATTTGATTGATTATACCTTTCTGGCCCTCCTTAACAATTTTACCCTTAATAGATATATATACCTTATCTGTCTTTAAATATTTTAAAATTCTCTGATAATGGGTAATTACCAGCATTCCCATATTTTTTTGCTGACGTAGTATCTTAGCAATAATTTTCACAGCATCAATATCTAATCCTGAATCAATTTCGTCAATAATAGCTAATTTTGGTTTAAGTAATAGCATCTGTAATATTTCTAGTTTCTTTTTTTCACCTCCAGAAAACCCATCATTAACTGAACGATCTAATAATTTATCTGATAAATCTAACTGGCTAATTTTACTAGTTAATAGTTTATTAAAATCAGTTATCGTCAAAATTGATTTTTTTTGATTAACCAATAAATTATTATGAATGGTGCGCAAAAAATCCCGTACCGCCAACCCAGCAATGCTCTGCGGATACTGCCAAGCTAAAAAAATTCCGGCTTTAGCTCTTAACTCCGGTGTCCAATTATTTATTTTTTTACCTAAAAAATAAATACCTCCTTGCTCTATAGTATAAGACGGGTGACCGGCAATTATCTGTGCTAAGGTTGACTTACCAGAAGCATTAGGGCCCATTAAGACATGAATTTCGCCTGGTTTAATTAGTAAATTCGAAATATCAATAAGAGCAGTATGATCGACACCAACACGAAGGTTTTTTATTTGCAGTAAGTAACGCATGATTATTTTTCTAAAAATCTGTGTTCAACTTCTGGCCAATTAACCACTTGCCACCAAGCCTCTATATATTCCACTCGACGATTTTGAAATTTAAGATAATAAGCATGTTCCCAAACATCAATGGTCAGTAATGGTTTTAAACCTTGTGATATGGGGCTGTCTTGATTTGCTGTGGTTATAATGGAAAGTTTATTAACCGCATCAGCTACTAACCACGCCCAACCGCTGCCAAATAGACCAACCGCCGCTTTAGTAAAATTTTCTCGAAAATTACTAAAGTCGCCAAAATCGCTAGAGATTTTTTGGGCTAATACACCAGTTGGTTCTCCGCCGCCGCCCGGTTTCATTATCGTCCAAAAAATAGAATGGTTATAATGTCCGCCACCGTGATTTTTTACTGCCATTCTAATATTTTCCGGAATTATATTTAAATCAATTAGTAATTCCTCCTTAGTTTTGTTTTCTAATTCTGGTGCTCCGGCTAAGGCTTCATTAAGTTTGGTTACATAAGTAGCATGGTGTTTAGAATGATGCACTTCCATTGTTTTTGCATCCAAGTATGGCTCTAATGCATCATAAGAGTAAGATAATTTTGGTAAAGTAAACATAATATTAAGTAAGAGTTAAGAGTAAGTGTAAGATTTTTATTTTAATAAATCTGCTAAAGTTAAATTACTCAAGATACGATAAATTTTGTTACGCACGCTAAGCCAGCCTTTTTTCATCACACAATTTTTCTGCCGCGGACAAATTTTATGATCGCCAGTGCAGATAGTCGGCGCTAAATCTCCTTCTAAAATCTCTAATACTTCCAATAATTTAATCTGTTGGGCTGGTTTGGCTAAACTATAACCGCCACCACTGCCCTCTTTGCTGGTAATTAATTTGGCTATTTTTAATTTACTAGCCAATCTTTCCAAATACTTAAGTGGCAAACTCTTAGCTTGAGCTACTTCAGCCAAACTAACAAAACCTTTTTTTTGGCTGGCTAAATATTCCAAGAAACTTAAACCATAATCACCTTTTGTAGATAAACCAAACATGAAACACCTCTCTTGATCCCTCCGCCTTAAGCGAAGGCTATTTAATATTCTTCATTCGCAGTAGCCTCACAACTTACGAGGCGGAGGAGAATAAATTAATACTCCTACTTTATAAGTAGGAGTATAAAATAACTCATAACTCTTGTCAATATATCCAAAATAAATCGACGCTTGACAGATTAACACCCAGATGCTATGCTAATCTATTCTAACAGTAAAAATGTAAATTGACAATAAAAAGCCCTGGTGGCGCAAGGTTTTGGAGCCGCTATCGCGATAACGGCCTCGATGCTTTACCTGGCGTGGCTCACACTAGGGCACAAATGTGAAACCACCTCAACCGAGCCAGTTGGGGTACTAAAAAAGGAGCTATAATGAAAACTATACCTCTAATACCGGTAATAAAGCGCAACTTCGCCGGTAAATTACACACCGATCCTGAGTGTATCAAGTGTGGAGTACTCCTAACCGGAGAATATATCTCAGTATCGTGCGATAACATATGGAAGAAGGTGTGCCTCAAGTGCGACAAGAGAGGAATACTTGTTGCGCTCAATTCTCTTGTAAAAGAATTACAAGAGATTATAAAGAGGCGCATCGTACGTCAGCGCGCGCAAATCGAGGCTAATGTACGAGTTAGCTTTGAGCCTCTCATCAAAGCAGAGGTACAAAAGATTATATCGGCATCTAGCATGCCGAATGTACGTGAGAGTGAGTTGGGGCAACTCATAATACAATACGAAGCGGAAATCCGTTCCGCAATATTGGAACGCCAAAAAATTTGCTGCGACTGCGGCAAGGAAAATCCTAATCCAAATTATCCGCGCTGCCTGAAATGCTGGCGCTCTCACAAGGAAAAGAATCTTCCCTTGTTGGATGATTCTAAATATCAAAATGTCATGAGAACCGCTTTAGAAGACAGTCGAGGGATGAAAGAACTGCATCGCAGATCGATTCGGTTCGGTGTTAGAAAGCGCCGTTAAACTCTCCTCTTGTTGCGATAGGGGGCTTGACCAACGTATCAGGCCTCTTTTTTATTATTCTTTGCCAGAATATATCGCGGCTTAACGCGAGAATGAATAGCGAGGAGAACCCTCCGTAGTTTTAGCGAAGGAGGGTTGACTACGGAAGAACTCCGCTTGATACCGCGCAGCTTCGCTGTGGCGGAGCTTCGTTTTTATGAATTGAGATAATAAACTATCTTTTTACCGCGCTTAATTTATACCAATCTACCAACAAAGCTGAAGCCACAAAAATGGAAGAATAAGTACCAAAAGCCACACCAATCATCAAAGCCAAGGCAAAATAATGAATCGTAGCGCCGCCTAAGAAAAACAAAGCCAGCAACACCAGCTCAACAGTTAATGAAGTATTAATAGATCTCACTAAAGTATCGTTCACGCTTTTGTTGACCACCTCTTCAAAATTACCAGCTACACCATGAAATAAATTCTCTCTGATTCTATCATAAACTACTATAGTGTCGTGTACAGAAAAACCCAAAACAGTCAAAATAGCAGAAACAAATAAACTATCTATTTCTACATTGAAGAAATGACCTAAGATAGCAAACAAGCCAACCGTAATTAAAACGTCGTGTATTAAAGCAATCACGGCTGTTAAACCATACTTCCACGAAGCCATCGGGCGAGACACTTTACGAAAGGCAAAAGCAATATACAAAATAATGAATAAACAAGCCAAAGCAATAGCCCAAACAGCGCGCTTTGATAATTCACTTCCCAAAGTCGGCCCAATAAACTCAAATCTGGTCACTAATGAATCTGAGTATTTATTTTTTATAGCGTCAACTAATTTTTGATATTCTGCCTGATTGATATCTTTCAGTCTTAAAAAAATTGATGACTGTTCAGTGGGCTGAATAATAATATTACCCAAATCGACGCTATTAACCACTTGCTGCAACTCCTCTACTGGCGGGCGACTCGTAAAATCAATTTGTAATAATGAACCACCTGTAAAATCAATACCCAACTTTAAGCCCCATAAGGACAAACTGATTATTGCCAAAATCATCATGGCGCCGGAAAAAATGTAAGTATATTTTCTTTTTTGAATAATGCTTAACATAAATTTATACTTTATCAACTTCTGCGGTTTTATCTATTTTGACTCCATATAAAAATAATTTACGGCTAAACCACTCTCCGGATAATAAACGTAAGAAAGTTCTGGTAACGGTAACAGCCGAAAACATACTAATTAAAATACCAATAACCAATGTAATAGCAAAACCTTTTACTAATGTGGAACCCAAAAAAATCAAAATCACTGACGTAATTAAACTAGAAACGTTAGAATCGCGAATAGATGTCCAAGCGCGTTTAAAACCTTCTTCAATAGCTTGAGATAGTGGTTTTCTCCAACGTAATTCTTCTTTGATACGTTCAAAAATTAAAATATTAGCATCTACGGCCATACCGATAGACAAAACAAAACCCGCCACACCACCAATACTTAAAGTCACTGGCCATAATTTAAAAACCGCAAAGGTTATGGCACTATAAATACCCAAAGCCAATACTGATAATAAACCAGGCAAACGATAAAAGATTAACATAAACAAAACTACGGCCAATAAGCCAGCCAAACCCGCTAATAAACTCTTATTAAGTGACGCTTTACCTAAAGTAGCATCTACGGTTTGTTGACCGACTAATTTAATCGGCACTGGTAAAGCGCCAGCATTCAAACGTTGGGCTAATTGTTTTGCTTCGGTTAAAGTAAAATCGCCAGAAATAACAGCCTGTCCCCCAGCAATGGCTTCTTGTACTGTCGGCTTACTAATTGGTGTACCATCTAAGTAAATAGCTACTGGCTTGCCAATATTCCGACCAGTTATTTCGGCAAAAAGTTTTTTACCTTCGTCATTAAACGTCAAACCAACTTGCGGCACACCAGTATTAGGATCAAATTCTACCTGAGCTCGCTTTAGTTGTTGGCCTGACAAACCAGTATATATCCAGTTACCATAAGGGTCGATCGGCACTTTAATTAAAATATGACTAGCTCGCAATTCTAAAATCTTTTTACCATTTTCCGTTACATAACGGTCACCGGTTTTTTTAATAATATGCCAACCAAATTCACTTTCCACCAGATTCTTACTAATTTGATTAACAGCCAAAGCCTTAACCGCATCTTCAAATGGTTTAACCATCAGTCCTTCTCTAAACCAATCCAAATCACCGCCCTTATCTTTAGAACCATCATCCTCCGAGTGTTCCTTTGCTAAAGCAGCAAAATCTGTACCTGGTTTAAGAGCTAATGTTAAAATATCTTCTGCTTTAGTTTTAGTTATTTCTTTTTCCGGGGTAGCTACTCCTATATCTCCTTCTTCTCTAAACTCTAAAATTGGAGTTTCGCCAATTAACTTAATTGCCTGGGTAATGTCTTGTTCGCCAGGTAATTCTACTATCACCCGCCAGGAATTGCCTACCTTACTAGTTTGGACCAAGGTTTCGGCCACCCCACTAGGATTAATCCGGCGTTCTATAACATCTTTAACTCCATCTAAAGCAGAGGCCTCTTCACCGGGTTTAATTTCCCTTACATCGGCTTGATATTCCAAATGACTACCGCCCTGTAAATCCAAACCCAAATGGACTTTAAATTGACTCCAGAAACTTGATGCCGGTACCCAACTTGGCGACTGCGGCAACGCTACCAAACTAGCCAGGATGGTTAAAATAATAATACCAATAAATAGCAACCAAACTTTTTTGCGCGGTGTGTAATTGGTAAATAATAATTTACCAAGCCAACCTATTGGTTTAACGAACCAAACTAAAAAAGCTAAAGGAGAAGTTGAATCTTTTTCTTGATTTTGCCAATCTTTATTATTAGACATACTGTTTATAAAAAATGGGCTTTATAACCACCCTACCATACTAACGAGAATTAGATTATCATAATTATAATCTACTGACAAGAATAGGGTTACTTTATAAAACCGCCGGCTTGTAGTTGCCAAAGGGTTTTATATAAACCGCCCGACTTTTTCAATAATTCACTATGACTGCCTATTTCTTCAATTTCGCCCCGCCGTAAGACAATAATCCTATCCATTTTCATAATGGTGGATAATCTATGAGCTATTACGATAGTGGTTTTGCCTTTCATTAAATTAACCAAAGCATCTTGAATAGTTGACTCGGCATGAGAATCTAAACTAGAAGTAGCCTCATCCAACACTAAGATAGGAGCATTCTTTAAAATAGCTCTAGCAATAATTACTCGCTGACGTTCTCCGCCTGATAGTTTAATTCCACGCTCTCCAACAAATGTTTGATATCCTTGTGGTAGACGCTTGATGAACTCATCACAATGCGCTAACTTGGCAGCCATAATTACTTCCTCATCGCTCGCCTCTCGGCATCCATATCTAATATTTTCCAAAAGTGTTCTATGAAACAAAACTGGATCCTGCGGCACTAAACTAACATTACGACGAAGTGACTCTTGGGTAACTTGTGAAATGTTTTGCCCATCAATACAAATACCACCGCCACTGACATCATAAAATCTAAATATTAAAGATGTTAGGGTTGATTTCCCTGCTCCTGAAGGACCAACCAAACCAACCTTTTCACCAGGAGCTACTCGTAAATTAAAATTATTAATTACACCCAACTCTTCATTATATGCAAAGCTGACATTTTTAAATTCAACTTTTCCCCTACTAACCACTAGCTCTTTAGCAATTGGCACATCTTTAATTTGATGAGGTGTCTGTAAAATCTCCACCATTTCTTCAGCATCAGCGAGGTGGCGATAAATACGACGTATAACTCTGCCAAAATCCCATAAACGCATAAATACCTGGATAATATAACTTTGAATCAAAACAAATCCGCCAACTGTTAAAATTCCACTTTGCCATAACGAAATGGCTACATAAAAAATAACAAATTCTAATAATGCCATAAAAGCACCTTGAATACTTTCTATATTAGAATCAAAATTCCAGCTTTTCCTGGTTAATTTAAATTGGCTTAAAGTTAAATCACCAAAACCTGCTTGTTCATGTTTTAAACCAACAAACGCCTTAATATTTGCATTATTAGTAATAGTATCAGCAAAATAACCAGTCACCTGACTGTCCATAGCTGCCGTCTCTTCATCCAATTCCAACTTTCGTAAAGTTAAAAGATAGTTAATAAATAAATACAATACAGTCCAGCTTAATAAAATAAAACCTAAGATTGGATAAAGAAAAAATAGCACAATCAGCACAGATAAAACACGAATAGCCGTAGGCATTAAATTCCAGTATAAAGAGTCGCTGATATCTTCAAATGACCTGGTTAAACGACCAGTTTTTCTAACTAAAGCCCCAACGAAACGGTTTATAAAAAAACCAAATGAATGATTATGTAAATAGTCAAAGATAGTATTATAGAGATCGGCAATAACTTTAGGTTGAAAATAATTATTTACATAAGAAGCAATTCTATAAAATAACCACTCTATACCATTTAATAACAATATAAACAAGATAATATTCCTCAACTGCCCCACTTTATTATCAACCGCAGAGGTGACAACCAAATCAACAAATTTTTTATAATAAAAAGGTACTATAATTGGTATTAAAGAAGCTAAGGCAATAGATAAAATAATAATCCAAAAAAGCAACCGATAACGATTTGCGTGTTGCCAAAATATTTTATATGTTTGTTTGGTAATTTCTTTCATAATAACAGACTTGTCATCATAATATGATTTTTCTTTGCCGTCAAACGCCTATACTTCTTTAGTACGGTTCCGATGAGTAACTAAATACCAAATAATATATGCCAGTACCAACGAGCAATAATTGACTAACAAAAAATTCGGATGACCCCAGGAATAACCATTAAAAGTATACGAGGATACCGGCCATAAAAAAGGTGTTGGAAAAAAGTCGGCTGAATGTAATGGAATATCAATTAAAATATGAATAATAGCGGCGACCAACGGCCACCAGGGTTTTTTATAAATCAGCCAAACAATTAAAAAAATAAACAACCAAATAACTAAACTGTGTGTGATGTTATATAAAATAAAAATATAACTCGGTAGTGAGCTTATTTGAGGTGGACCAAAGCGCCAACCCAGCAATAAAGATTGAATAAACAAAATGCCAAAAGATGATAAATCCGGTAGCACCCCAAATAATATTGCCCATAATCTGATGCGCCGAGAAACTCGACTATAAATTACGCCAGTCCATAAACCATGGGAAAAGATGTCCATAATTGATATCAGTATAATATCATAATCATATTTTAATGACTATAATAAAATCTTGACTAAAAGTATGTTTTGCGTTAAAACATGACTATTGAAACTAAAATCAAAAGTCGAACATTTACATTTACAATATAAGGAGTTTAATATGAATGATTTTCATTATCCCGGAGTAAAAATTATTAGCTTAGGTGTAGCCATGCCACCTACCTGTATTAATAATGAGGAATTAGCCAAACAAATGCTTAACCGCGCCGCAGAAATAGCTAAAGCACGAGGCTCTCCTTTAACTGATGAGGAAAGAAAATCCTGTATCACCAACGACGCCTGGATTCAAGATCGAACAGGTATTATAGAACGGCATCATGCAGATACTAACCAAGCTACCAGTGACTTGGCTGCTGAAGCTATACAAAATGCCTTAAGCAGAATTGGCTTACCCAAAGAAAAACTTGAGTTTATCATCGTTGCTACTGTTTCGCCAGACCATCCTTATTCGCCGCCGACTGCCTGTTTAGTACAAGGAAAATTAGGTTTGCCAACCTCCATAAATGTAATCAGTAATCAAGTGACAGTCAACCTTGCTTTACGCGGGATTCTAACGGTTGATGTTAGTGTGGCCTGTTCCAGTTTTATAGTAGGATTGCAGTTGGCTTATGCGCTCTTGCGTTCTGGTCAATATCGTTATGGCGCTGTGGTGGGTGCTGATAAAATGAGTACTACTGTTAATCCGTTAAGTCGCGATTTTTACATATTGATGGGAGACGGCGCTGGTGCGCTAATTTTACAAAGAACTGATAATTCTAATGATACTTCTTTTTTAACACCAGAAGGTGTCCCTAACGAAGCAGTGTTTTTTACTGGCAGTGAAGGTAAATTAAGCGAATTAATCATAGCCAAGGCCGGCGGTTCGCATCTGCCTATAACAGTTGAAATGCTTGCCAATCCATTTCAACAACCACATAAACTATGGCAAGACGGCAGATCTGTTTTTAAAATTATGGTTAATTTGATCTATAACCCACAAGAACCAGCTAAATCAATAATTGGCCAAGCCTGTTTACGAGCTGGGATTGATTTATCTAAAATCCAACATCTTGTTTTGCACCAAGCTAATTTACGAATGTTGCAACCAGTAATGGCAGAATTAAAAAAAGGTGGTTTTGATGGAAAAGTTCACAACAATATCCAACAATTTGGTAATACCACTTCGGCAACTATACCACTTTGCTTACACACCGCTGAAGAAAGCGGAGAACTTAAAAACAATGATCTGGTGTTAGCCGGTGCCTTTGGCGGCGGTATCTCCTGGGGTGTAACCTTGTTTCACTGGACAGTAAACGAACCTTAAAATTATTTCAAAACAATAAAGCGCTATTGTTTAATAACAATGGCGCTTTTTATTTCTTCGGCACTAATATTAATCCCGCTTGTAGTATCCACCAAGCGTAAAAATATTTATAATTTATTTTTTAATTCTTCTTTTTTCTAACCACTCTAGTACTGGGCCAAAAGCAATAGTCAGACATTTATTAATCTCGTTTGTTGTGACATCAAAATATTCTTTATAAGTCCAAGTTACCGGACCAGGAAAGACTTTGGTCCAATCAAAACCCAGTTTACTAGTTACTTGTTTAACCAATTCCTCACCGCCGCCCTCTATTTCTGCCGTAGTAGGAATCCAAGTCTAAGTATCAATAGCAACTTCACAACCATCCAGTATCCATTTCTCCCTTTTGGTTTCCTGAAATCCTTTTTTGAGCAAGCCGATCTCTTCTAACAACTGGCAAGTTAGCTCAAAAATCAGAAACTAAAACTGTAATTTCTTTTGTTCCATACAAAGAACGATATGCCTCTTGTTTATATGACAAGGTGATCTTATCACCCTCATCACGCACTCTCATCATCCAACCACCTTTATTTTTTAATGACCAGTCTGGCAAATCAAAAGCCTGACGCCGCATTAATCTTTCACCATAAACTAACTTAGCACCTAATTCTTTTAACTGTTGTCGCAATTTATCAAAACTAATATCTAAAAATATGGCTTCTATTTCTGTTTCCATAGCTTATCGACCGAACAATTCTATTAAAATAAACACGATATCGACCACAAACAAAAAAACTATAGCCGCTTCCAACAAATTGGAGGTTCTATCTTGTAAACACTCCAAAATAAATTGACTGGATCTAGTAATCAAAGATAATTTTCTTTCTATAACTTGTACGCGGTTATTAATTTTGTATTGATCGCTTAGCGACTTGTATAACTTTTCCATTTCCTCCCCTCTTGCCCAAACCACATCAGGATCATCAAGTAAAGCTAAATTATAAGCTAATTCATGCTGAATAGCATGAGTTAAGCCCACCTGTTTAATTAACTGACGGCGACTAGCAATAAATTTCCCATTGTAAGACAAGCTCTCTACCGATTCTTCTAGTTTTTCCAAATTCCGATCTATTAGATCCTCATAATATTCTAAACCCACCGATCGGGATAAAACTATAGCCACTAATTTAATTGTATCCACCAAAAACCGCTCTACTCTTAACTCATTGGCATTAAGCGAATTTTTCTTACCACCGATATATAAAATAAAGGTATCGGTAAATTCTTTGCGATGAGCACGCTGAGCAAAAGTTTTTAATTTATTTAACCAAGAGTTAGCTTCTTCAAGATTAAAGTTAAAAAAGACTAATGAGCCATACTCAAAAACCACTAAGTATTTTTCACCAGGTAATCGCCAAATATAAGGATTCTTAGCAATTAACTTGTTGGTTGATGATTGCCAAGCCACTGCTAATTTAGTAGTCGCCATACTAGTGGCAATATCAAAAGCTAAAACTTGAATGGATTTCATATATTTATAAATCCTAAATTATAATATTTACTTGCTCGCCGTCCGTCTAAGACGGACTTTGACAGGAGGGAACCATAAATAAATACCAGATTCTAATTTTAAAATTAGAATGTTTTGATATTGGGATTTAGACATTGGACATTGTTTAGAAATTAGGATTTGGCATTTAGGATTTTTACAATAAATAGTATGGGGGGTGAATACTCTGATTATAAATTTAAAAACGAGGTTATATTATAGGATTATAAATGATAAATTACGTCTTTACGCTCTACTACTATTTCCCATTTTTTCTTTTTAGCAATCTGATAAAGCGCTAAATTAGGATTAAAACAAATCGGTTTATCAACAATCTCTAGAAAACTGGCATCTGATTCTGTATCACCCACCCCAATAGAATTTTTTAGTGATAGGTTTTCTTCAGCGGCATACTGTTCTAATATCGATTTTTTATCTTTAATAGGTAAAAATTTTACCGTACCGGTATAATGTTCGTCTTTGACTTCAAAAACCATACCAAAAACGGCATCAAATTTCCAAATTTTGTTAAACTCTTTTACTATCTCAATCGGTGATCCGGAAATAGCTATTAATCTATAATCTTTCCGTAATTCTTTAATCAACTCGCGAGTATAAGTATAAACTCTATACTTTTGTTGTTCTATCACTATACTAGCTACCCTTCTCACATCACTCACCATCACTCCATTAATGCGCTGCTGATACGACCGCACCACATTATTAATATAATCTTCATAAGAACCAGAACGATGCACCCAAGCAAAATAATTCTTTTCTAATTCTTTTTTGACAATGGGCGGAAAAACCCCAAAGTAAACTAAAGACATTAATAATTCGCGTTGTAGCGAAGAACGAAAAATAGTGCCATCTATATCTAACACCGCTAAACATTTTTTAATTTTAGATTTGGACATAATTCTAATGACTTTCTGTTTTAGCTAAACGTTTGGTTGCTTGTTTACGTTCTATCCAAATTACCAAAATTACTGATAATAATGCCAAAGTACCCAAGGTGAAATACCAAGCAATATCTTTATGATACTGAAATAAATAAATAGTAAAATAAATTAAAATCTCAACACCCAAAAAATAACTCATCATAGTAAAGACTATAAACAAAGCTCTTTGCCAACCGTGAGTAAAATTTTTACGTAAGACCAAGGCTAGAATTATGAATAAAATAAACAATGGGACGTTGAAATAACTCCACCATAAAACTCGTTGCAGGGCATAATCAGCGTCGGGACAAATAACTTCTGTCCTATAAGCAGCTTCCTGACAAATTTGGTAATGAGGATTAAAAAATCTATTAATATCATAAAGCCCCCTCACTTGCAGTATCATCATACTAAGAGTAAAAATAACAGCAAAAAAAATAGTTGAAGGCGAAACTTTAATTTTTGCTGGTGACTTAGCTACTACCTTGGACTGATGATAATGCGGCTGATTATAATTATTAATTTGGGTCATATATTATAAGTTTAACATTTTTCGGTGTATAATAAGAACTAAGTGGTCTTTTGATTATCTAAACTTATCTTATTCAACTCCATTTCTGCTTTTTTAGCAAGCGCTACTAAACTATCTACATCTGTGGCGGTAAATTTTCGTGGTTTGGTATCTTTAATACACAAAACACCAATTGGATAATGGCCTGTTTTATCATATAATGCCACACCGGCATAAAAACGGATATGTGGTGAATTGATCACAGTGGGATTATCTTTAAAACGCCAATCCCGCAAGGTATCTTCCACGATAAAAATTATTTTAGCGTAAATAGCATAACCACAAAAAGAAACATCCCTAGGGCCTTCTTTATTTTTTAGACCCACTGATGATTTAAACCACTCTCGATCTTTATCTAATAAAGAAATGGTAGAAATAGGAACATTAAACATTTTAACTGCTTCTTGGGTAATGTTATCAAATCTTAATTCAGGAGCCGTATCTAATAATCCTAAATCTTTAAGAGCTTGTATTCTTTTGTCATCATCTGTTTTATATGGCACGGTTGGCATAAATTCTAATGGTAATCTTGTTTAGAATCTTTTATTTTATAAGCTTCCGTTAAAACTTGCTGGGGAGTATATTCCCCTGATTCTAGTTTCTTTAAAATATCTTGAAAAGCCGACGACTCATAACCATTAGCCCCCATAACGGCTGTTTCCTGAAGCCAAGCCAATATCTCTTAACTTGCTCTATTTCGCTTAGGTGTTCTTTTTTAATCTCGCTCATATAATTTACGATGACGCTTTTAAAAAATTACCTACCATGACATTTTTTA
>CAZMMW010000013.1:0-16831 GCA_964567515.1 uncultured Gammaproteobacteria bacterium
TAACATGTGTCACCATTGTACTAGAGAAGTGTCACCATGTAATGTAAACTATTCAAGTATTTTACATTCTCACTCCGGAGCGCTATAGTTTAATCAGCTTATTTTTAATATCACTTTTATGAAATGGTTCATTATTGTACCAATTTTAGCATTGGTTGGCGCTGGCTGTAGTACATCATCTACAGTTTTAACGCAGAACCAACCCACTGTGTCCAATCAAACCAGCCAGACACAGGCTGCCAACCAGATGGTAAACCAAGCTAACGCCACTCCCGCTTCCTATACTAATTCAATCTTCCACTACTCGGTTAACTATCCCGTTGGGTGGACAATAGACAAGATAGGCTTTAACCCTGAACTTGAGGGTATTATCCAATTTTCCTCACCCTTTGATAGCAACACCACTGAATCCATAAAGGTTCAAATTTCCGCAGTACAGGGCTATAGCGCTGCAAGCACAGAACAGTCGCTGCAGCAAGAAGGAATCCAATTTACCAAAAACCAAATGCAAATTGGCGGAGTTATCTCCACTCGCTTTATCTATAGTTCAAGTAAGCTATTGTGGAACAAAACTTATAGTGAACGCAACATCACCGTTTATGTGCCAGGGAAAGGTCAGAATGGTACTGAACTTTCCATTAACGGTCACTGTTCAACTTTCGCCGTTCCTAATCCCAGTCCGAATTGTAGCACAACTGTGGATACGGTCATGGACACGATTGTGTTACCATCTATTACATTTACGGGAAATTAACAACCAACAGTAAACACGCCTCCAATGGTCAACGCACAGAGCACCCGAGTTGTAGCTTGTGGGAACGTGGTCGCCTGTAACTAAACCTGGCAGCGCAATCTATCTCGCTGATACAGCCGCTGCTACAGCTTGGGGGTGTTTTGTGTCTAATTTTAAATCATAGCAAGCAGCTAAAATTTCTATAGCGATGGATAGTAGCAACCCTACACACGTTGCAATTTCAGGTGATAGACAAGAGCGCTGATAGCAGCTGTACAATCAGTAGACCAAAACTTAATTTAACAACTGGACAGATGACCATCGCTTTTTGCTCAATGACGCTACAATACGTTGAGGCTTATTATAGCTTGATCGCTAAGAACAGCTCGACGTTAAACTTAGGATTATCTTAAGGGTTCTTATGGTGTACAACACGGTGATGTTTGGTAGTACTAAATCAATTATCCTTGCTAATGGACTCACAACGCAGATCATTTGTCACTAAGGATTATAAGTGTCATTTATAGATATCATAAAATCGAGCGGATTTAGCCCCGCTCAGTTTTATGATACAAAGCATGTCTGGCGGGCCCGGCCGGATTCGAACCGGTGATCTTCTCCGTGACAGGGAGACGTGTTAACCGGGCTACACCACGGGCCCATAATTTAAGTATATTTTATTCGCTTTTTGATATTACTGAAATGTATTTAGCCAACTTTAGCTTGCCATTATAACTTTTACGCCATTTGCGAAAGAATTTTAAAGTACCTGGTATAGAGGCAAATAAAGTATCATCGCCGCCTTTCTTTACTCCTGACCCCGGAAAAAATTTAGTGCCGCGTTGACGCACAATAACCATACCTGCCTTAATTTGTTGTCCGGCAAACATTTTAACACCCAGTCTTTTGGATTGTGATTCGCGGCCTAAACTAGTAGAACCGCCTGCTTTTGTATGAGCCATAAATTTTTATAATATAAAGTCTAGAAGTTAGATAACGAAATTATTATAGCTTAGAGTTTATAAAAGGTCAAGAGTTTCTTAATTTGTGTAGTTTTTTTATTTTGCTTATTATAAATTATATGAAAAGGAGATTAATTGTTTTATTTATTTTATTAATAGTAGCGATTATAGGCGGGTATTATTTTTGGTTTTTATATATCCCAGCCATCAAGATAAATATAGATATAAATAGCAAACCAATAACCATTACCAATTTGTTAGTTAATCAACCATCTTTTGATCAAAACAAACCAGTAAGTAATAATACTACAGTTAAAATTGAGCCAGTAAATAAACCAGATCCAACTCATATTATTAAAATATTAAACATACCTTTTACTCCACAGGCGCCTTTTGCCAATTGGGATCTGCCTTATCAGGAAGCTTGTGAGGAGGCCAGTATGGTAATGGTGGCGGAGTATTTTAAAGGCAATAAAGTTATTAGATTAGAGCCCACTTATGCAGATCAAGAAATATTAAAATTAGTAGATTGGCAAAAACAGCATCGTGGATTTTATGAGGATACTACCGCGGCAGAGGTAGTAAGTATCTTAAAAGATTACTATAAACTGTCCAGTCAAGTAGTGCCTTATGATCCGACTGTTATTAAGCAGGAGATTTTAGCCGGACGTCCGGTAATATTACCAGCGGCTGGTAGATTGTTAGGTAATCCATATTTTCGTCAACCAGGTCCTTTATATCATATGCTAGTGATTAAAGGATACGAAGAAAATGAATTTATCACTAATGATCCCGGCACCAAAAGAGGTTTAAATTTCCGTTACCCGACAATTAATTTTGATCGCGCTGTACATGATTGGAACAATGGAGAAGTAGAAAAAGGTGAGCAAGTGATGATAATAATTAAAGGATTAATAGATAAACATAGTTGACAAGTTGCAGGATATTTGATATCCTTAGTATGATATTTCATACTTTTCATACTTAAAAATATATGGCAAAGCTTAAAATTAAGGATAAATTTTTAAATTTAGCTTGTTTGGGTACTACTAAGATAGGTTCCCGTGGCCAAATAGTTATACCAGCGGAAATCAGAAAAGCACTTAAACTAAAAACCGCCGATAAACTATTTACATTTATAGTTCACGGCAAGGTTTTAACTTTAATTAAAACTGATGCGATAGATAAATTTCTAGCTGATTTTTCTAGCAAAATGTTAATTACTAAGAAAGGTAAATAATATGTGGCGAATTTTAAAATTAAAAAAAGTCTGGATACCATTATTAATTGTCATTTTAATAGTAGCAGGTGTAATGTATTCGCGGGCGCAAAAGAATAAACCACAATACAAGACAGAGGCTGTTAAACAGCAAAATTTAATACAGACCGTTTCTGTTACCGGAACAGTGGAAGCAGCCGAAAACATTGATTTAAATTTTAAAGTAACGGGTCGAATTTCTTTGTTGCCAGTTAAAGTTGGCAGTAAGGTTAAAGCAGGTGATCGTTTAGTCAGTTTGGAGGCTAGCGATGTCCAGGCAGCCGTCTTATCCGCCCAAGCACAGGTTCAGCAGTATGAAGCAGTTTTAGCCAAACTTGAAGCTGGTTCTTCACCTGAAGATATTGAGGTATATAAAGCAGTAGTTGCTGCGGCTGAGATTACTCTAGCTAATGCTAAACAGTCGTTAGATAATACTAAAATTTCACAAACTCAAGCGGTAGCTAACGCTTGGGCTCAATTAGTAGGTTTACCAACCATGGCAGTGCCTGATAAAGG
This sequence comes from uncultured Gammaproteobacteria bacterium, assembly GCA_964567515.1. Classification (GTDB taxonomy): domain Bacteria; phylum Patescibacteriota; class Patescibacteriia; order Veblenbacterales; family UBA10138; genus JBBIVB01. The sequence continues at coordinate 3,470 of CAZMMW010000013.1, forward strand.
CAATACTTCAACTATTACTATTACGGCATCAGGAACATATTTTGACAAAGAAGATGGTGTTTATATTATCCGTTTGGATAATCCCGTGAATTTAACATATTCTGTTTATGGTTTAGAAACTACATATGGAGACGAAGGAAGTCGTTTTACACCTACACCATTAGGGACACGAGGTTTAAAAATCCAATTTAGTTCAACTGGTACTTTTATGCCAAGAGATACTTGGACAATAGAAATTCCCAATACCTCTAGTTCTAGTTATGCTGCTTATAATGCAGCTTATCAAACAGCTTTAACTACTCAAAAACAGCAAGTAGAGGCAGCTGAAGCCACTGTCCGTTCAGCTGAGCAGTCACTAATTAAGGCTCGGGCCGATTTAGCTTTAAAACAGGCACCAACCAGATCTTATGATATTGCTTCAGCTCAAGCCCAACTCAATTCAGCTCAAGCTTCATTGTTAAAAGCCCAGTCAGATTTAAAGGACCGCATTATTAAAGCTTCGGTAGCTGGTACTATTACTAAGGTTAATTATCAAGTAGGAGAAACCACCTCGCTAACTAAACCAGTGATTACTTTATTAGCAGATGGCGATTATGAAATAAAAGTTAAAGTACCAGAGTCAGATATTGTTAAATTAACCATTGGGCAGGCTACTGATATTACCTTAGATGCTTTGGGATCAACTGAGCATTTTACTGGTCACATTTCTTTTATTGATCCAGCCGAAACCTCGGTTTTGGATGTTATTTATTATGAAGTGACTATCATTTTTGATAATAAAGATGAACGTATTAAACCTGGAATGACAGCTAATATAGATGTCTTGACTGGTAGTAGGGATAATGTGCTGGTAGTTCCCTTACGGGCAGTTAAATACACAGAAGAAGGTCAGACTTATGTGGAAGTCTTAGACAAAAGTCAAAGTAAACAATTTAATGTGATTATTGGTTTAAAAGGCGATAGTGGTTTAGTGGAAATAAAATCTGGCTTGCAAGCGGGACAGCAGGTTATTACTTTTAAATCTAATGGTAATAAATAGTGTGAGTGAGTTAATTAAAGTTCAAAACTTATTTAAAGAATATACCAATGACGAAGTGGTAACTCCGGTATTGTATAATTTGAATTTTACTATTAAATCAGGCGGATTCATTTCTATTATGGGCCCTTCTGGTTCGGGCAAATCAACCCTCATGCATATTTTAGGTTTTTTAGACAAATTAACTGCCGGGACATATTATTTTAATGGTCAGGATGTTAGTACTCTTTCAGAAGACGAGTTAGCTAATTTGCGGTTAACTAAAGTGGGTTTTGTTTTTCAGCAATTTAATCTATTACCCAAAACAACGGTCTTGGATAATGTTAAATTACCATTATTATATTTAGATATCTCCGATGGTGAAAGGATTACTAGGGCCAAACAGGCTATTAAGGTGGTGGGATTGGAACATCGCGAATTATATTTATCTAATCAACTATCAGGCGGTGAAAAACAGCGTGTGGCTATTGCTAGAGCGTTGGTGAATAATCCTGAGTTAATTTTTGCTGACGAACCAACAGGTAATTTGGATTCTAAATCAGGAGAACAAATTATGCGGATTTTGTATGATCTTAATGTTAAAGATGGACATACTATCATTTTAGTAACTCATGAGACTTATACTGCTGAACATGCTCAGAGAATCTTACGTTTGAAAGATGGACATTTAGTGGGTGATGAAGTTGTACCAGAAGAGGTGAGGAAGAAGGCTTTAAGCAACGATTTAAAGTAGGTTATGGAAACCAGGAGCATATTAAAGTTAGCAGTTAATAACTTGCGTAAATCTCGCCTGCGTTCGTTTTTAACTATGTTAGGATTGATAATTGGCATTGGTTCGGTGGTTTTAATTATTTCGGTTGGTGCCGGAGCGCAATCTTTAATTTTGTCGCAAGTTAATAAACTAGGTAGTGATTTGGTCGGTGTTTTACCGGGTGCTGCTGATTCAAGTGGCCCACCAGCCACTGCTTTTGGTATTCAAGTTAAAACTTTAGTTAACGATGATGTTAAGGCGTTGTTATCTGACAGCCGTACGGCACACATCGTAGCCGCTTCTGGCTATGTTCGTGGTTTAGAAGAAACAACTTATCAAAACAGAAAAATAAAAGGAGGTGTTTATTTAGGCGTATCTGCTAATTTTCAGCAGATAGAGAATTTTGTTATAGCCCGAGGCCGTTTTTTTACTAGCGAGGAGGAAAGTTCTCTATCTCGGGTAGCGGTTTTGGGTAGTGACTCAGCGGAAGAATTATTTCAAGGCGATAATCCAGTTGGCCAAACTATTAAAATCGGTAGACAGGCTTTTAAGGTAATTGGTGTTTTTGAATCAAGAGGAACCGTAGCTTTTACCAATCAGGATAAACAGGTTTTTATACCACTTTCCACTGCTCAAAGAATAATGTTAGGCTGGCATCATTTATCATTAATTCGAGCGAGAGTAGATAACGAAATTAACGTGCCAGAAACCATAGCTGGTATTAAGGAGGTTCTTCGTGAACGCCATCATATTGATCAGGCTCAGGATGACGATTTTAATGTACGTTCAGCTGCTCAAGTTTTGGATATTTTAAAAAATGTTACCGATGGCTTTAGTTTTTTTCTGGCTGCTATTGCCGCTATATCTTTATTAGTTGGCGGTATTGGTATCATGAATATTATGCTAGTAGCAGTAACAGAGAGGATTAGGGAAATAGGTTTACGCAAAGCGGTTGGAGCAACACCAAAAAATATCCGCAATCAGTTCTTAATAGAAACCCTGGTTATTACGATTACATCTGCTATTTTGGGAATTCTGGGTGGTATTTTATTATCAAGCATAATTACTTTAATAGCTCGTGGTTTGGAATATGACTGGGCTTTTATCGTCTCACCTAACTCTGTTATTTTAGCCGTGGCCGTAGGGGTTATTATAGGTGTAATTTTTGGTTATTATCCTGCACGCCGTGCTGCTAAGTTAGATCCTATTGCAGCCTTAAGACACGAGTAATCTTTATGAAAATAACTGATTACATTAAAACTGCTTTAAGGCAATTTAGAAGAAATTTGTCACGCTCTTTGTTGACTGGTTTAGGGATTGTTATTGGTATTGCGGCAGTAATTATCGTTATTTCGGCCGGACAAGGCATGCGGGGTTTTATTTTGGCGCAGTTTAATTCTTTTGGCACTAATATTTTGCAAGTAGAAACCCGCGTACCTTCTACTGGCAGTATTGAAAGCGGACAGAGTCAAATAGCTCAAACAACCGGCACGGTTATTACCACTTTAACTTTGGATGACATGATGGCTATTAGAAAAGCACCTAATATTCGAACTAACTATGCTGGTTTGTTTGGTCAAGAAGTAATATTGGCGCCTAATGGCAATAAAAAAACCGCTAATATTATGGGGGCTTCCGCCACGGTATTAGAAATTGATACTTCTAAAGTGTCAAATGGTAGATTTTATACCGAAGAAGATGATTCTGGTTTAAATCGAGTAGTAGTTTTAGGTAGCACCATCGCTCGTGACCTATTTGGAGATGGCGATCCGGTGGGACAGCGTATTAAAATTAAACAAAGAAATTTTGAAGTGATAGGTGTAATGGAAACGCGAGGGTTTGTCTTTTTGGATTATGATTCTTTTGTTTATATGCCTGTTAGAACATTACAAAAGCAAGTATTGGGCGTTGATTATGTAAACTTTATATTGAGCCAGTATGAAGATAAAGATAAAATAGATGGAACTAAGGCTGATATAGAAGCATTGATGCGTGAACGCCATAACATTGATCCCCAAGATCACGATAAAGATGATTTTGTAGTATCAACCAGCGAAGATATAGAAGGCGTCTTAGATACAGTATTGGGCGGATTAACTTTATTGTTAATAGCCTTGGCGGTTATTTCTTTAATCGTTGGGGGGGTAGGCATTATGAATATAATGTTTGTGTCTGTTTTGGAGCGGACCTTTGAAATTGGTTTAAGAAAAGCTTTAGGGGCTAGACGCAAGCAAATTTTAAGACAATTTTTAACTGAAGCAGTGATTATTACTTGTTTGGGAGGAGTTTCCGGCATAATTATTGGTGTAGTGATTTCTTTATTAATTTCTTTTGGCGCAGCCAGCCAGGGATTTGTTTGGCCGTTTGTCGTGCCATTATATGGCATTGTTTTGGCCGTAGGTTTTTCTACAATTTGTGGTTTGGTATTTGGCCTTTACCCCGCTCGCCGCGCTGCTAATTTAGATCCGATAGAAGCATTAAGGTACGAGTAGTAGATCATAAATATATAAAAAATCCGTTACCTTATATTAAGGCAACGGATTGGATAATTTTTTATTTGAGTTGTGATTGGTTGGCGATAGTGGCAAAAAGTATAGTGAGATAGAATATAGCAACAAGTATCACAAATTGTATGAGATTAACTAGGAAATAATCAAATGGATTAAATTTTTCTTATTTCGTTGTCAGCTATTTGAGTAATAATAATCACTGCAGATATAGCTACACCAATCAGAAACCACAAAGAAACATAACAAGCGGCAAAAGAACAGATTAGTAAGACTACCATAATAGTAAGATCGAAAAAATACCTTTCTTTTTTTATTTAAATGTCGCAGAATACTTCATCCTTTTAAGACTGCGGCACCTTTCTCGCGAAGCGAGCTTTAACAAACTAAATTAATCACCTTTTTGGTGATACGGTGGGCTTTAGATCTCCGAAATTCATTTTTTACCACTTGACAAGGTTTTAAGACTATTTTAAACTGGAGTTAGCACTCTCATAGTTAGAGTGCTAATGAACAAATATGCTAGAAACAAGGCAAAAAGAATTATTAAGCGAACTGGTAAAAAGTTATATCAAGCAGGCTGAACCAGTTGGTTCTAGGGCTTTGGAAAAAAAGCTAAAAGTGTCTTCAGCTACTATCCGCCATGAAATGGCTAAATTAGAGCAGGATGGTTATTTATATCAGCCGCATACTTCAGCTGGCAGAATGCCCACTGCTCGGGCATATCAATATTATGTTGATAATTGTTTACAGCCCCAAGAGCCATCAGAGGGAGAAAAAAAAGCTTTACAAAACTTACAACAGGAATTTCAAAAAAATACTGAACAATTTTTAAAAAGTTTAGCCAAGTTAATGGCTGAATTTTCTGGACAAGCCGTGGTAGTAGGTTTTTCCAAGAATGATATTTACTATACTGGATTATCAAACTTATTCAGCCAGCCAGAGTTTGCTCATATTGATATGGTACAATCAATGAGCAGAATTATTGATCATTTGGATGAGGTGATGGAAAAGTTTTATAAACAGTTGCAGGAGTCGGTGGAAATCCATATTGGCGAACACAACCCTTTTGGCAATGAATGTGCTACTGTTATCACCAGTTACATGTTACCACAAGGCAAAAATATTTTTGGTTTTTTAGGCCCCTGGCGTATGAATTATGCCGGTAACGTAGGAAGATTAAATTATGTCCGAAGATTTATTAATTAAACAAACTGATAATAAAACAGAGAGCGAAGTAGATTTTAAAGTATCAGCAGAGGTTAATTATCAAAAACAGGCCGAAGAGTATTTAGCTTTAGCTAAGCGCGCCCGGGCTGATTATCAGAATTTAAAAAAAGAAACAGAGCAGAAATTGGCTAGTTTGGCGCTTTATGCCAGTAAAGAAATTTTATTAGAACTGCTGCCTTTAGTTGATCATTTTAAACATGCCTTTAAAAATTTACCAGCAGGTTTAAAAGGCGAGGAATGGGTAGAAGGCATTAGACATATTCAGTCTAAATTGGAACAAGTCTTGGCTTATTTCGGGGTTAAAGAAATGGAGGTAATAAATGAGCAGTTTAATCCGCAATTTCATGAGGCGGTGGGCGAGGTGGCAAGTCAGGATCAGGAACACGGAACTATTGTGGAAGAGATTAGAACTGGTTTTATGTGGCACGACCAGGTACTGCAAGCCGCTCGTGTTAAAATCGCTAAATAATTTTTAATTTTAAACTTTTAATTTTTAACTTTCATTATGGATTACATTTGCCCCGAGTGCGGTTACGCTGATGAGTATCGCGGTCGTTGCCCGCAATGCAATGCACCGTTAGAGCCCATCAATGACGTTAAAGGGGATTATGAAGAAGAGGAATAAATTTTCTTTCCAAGATTTGCTGATTATGTCGGCTGAAATGACTGGCAAATCTTGGACTCTTAAAGGTCGAGAGTCTAAAAATTAAAAAAGAAAGGAGTAAATTTTTATGGCAATTGTTCGTTGGTCGCCACTTTTACCAAACACAGATGAATTTGACAAATGGTTTGAAGATTGGCCTAATTTATCTCACTTGTCAAATTTTGTGCCAGCGTTGGATGTTTACCAAACCAAAGATAATGTGGTAGTGGAAACGCCATTGACTGGTATTGATCCTGATAATGTTAACATTTCTATTGCCAATGATGTCTTAACTTTGGAGGGTAAATCAGAGAAAAAGAGCGAAGTTGATGAGAAAAATTACTACCGCAAAGAAGTACGCTATGGTTCATTTCATCGTTCTGTGGCTTTGCCGGTTTCAGTGGATGGCGATAAAGCTAAAGCTACTTATGAAAAAGGTGTGCTAAAAATTACTATTCCCAAAGAAGAGCGGGTTAAACCAAAAACGGTTAAAGTGGAAGTAAAAGATTAAACAGGATACCGTCCGCCTTGAGTGGACGGGTCCTTAAATAAAGACTTAATAATGTCATTGCGAGCGAAGTAATCTCTAATTGAGTTTTTATTTGAGGATTATAAAATCAAAACAAAAAGTGTCCTTAAAAATTTTGATTAAGAACACTTTAAAAATTGTTCGGTTAGATGGGTTGGTGAGCAGGAGAAGGTTTCAATTGTTTTTTGAGCGCTCTCCATTTCTTCCAGTTGTTGGTAATAGGCAGAAGCATAATAGCTATGAAAAGCGCTAATAACGCAAGCAGGTCAATGCCGGTTATTTGCAATCGGTACAGCATAAATACGATGCCGATTAGAAGTATTAACACACCGAGGAAGATAAAAAAATTCAATCTAGTTTTTCTCATTTCTTTAATATGAGTAAAGTCCAGTTTTATTTCTGATTGACGTTTATCCTTGTAGATTCTGACTGCGTATACAATTATACCAATAATTGTTATGGTTGTTAGTATGAAAGGTAATGGATTAAGAGGTAGTGATAGAGAATTAATTGTCCCATAAAGGAAGATTGGTAGTAAACAGAGACACATTATTAATCCACCTTTGTTCCATCTAATACGATTTCTCGGATCATTTTTATCATTAAGATTAAATTTCATTGTTGAACTCCTATATTTGTTTAAAAATTTGTTTATATTATTTGTTTGAATTTTAATCTTATTATTTAATTTTGTCAATAATTAATTATTAATCTATAAAATATATGTCTAAAATACTCGGAATAGACTTAGGCACCACTAATTCTTGCATGGCAGTGATAGAAGGTGGTCAGCCCAAAGTTTTAGAAAATAAAGAAGGCGCGCGTACCACGCCCTCTATTGTGGCACAAACTAAAAACAGCGAGCGTTTGGTAGGTTTGCTAGCTAAACGCCAGTCCGTTACCAATCCGCATAATACTTTGTATTCCATCAAGCGTTTGATTGGCCGTCGGTGGAGCGATCCGGAAGTGCAACGCGATTTAAAAATTTTGCCGTTTAAAATAAAACAAGCCGGTGATGGGGTGAAATTAGAAATGGCTGGCAAAGATTATAGCCCGCAGGAAATTTCTGCCATGGTGCTGCAAAAGATGAAAGCTGACGCGGAAGAACGTTTAGGCGAAAAAATCACCGAAGCTATTATTACCGTGCCGGCTTATTTTGATGATTCACAACGGCAGGCCACTAAAGATGCCGGAGAAATTGCTGGCTTAAAAGTAAAACGCATTATTAACGAGCCAACCGCGGCAGCTTTGGCTTATGGTTTTGATAAGAAAAAAGATCAGAAAATCGCAGTTTATGATTTAGGCGGTGGTACTTTTGATATTTCTATTTTGGAAGTTTCAAGCGACACTGTAGAGGTTAAATCCACTAACGGTGATACTCACTTGGGTGGTGATGATTTTGACCAACGGCTTATTCATTGGGTGATTGATGAGTATAAAAAAGATCAGGGTATAGATTTATCCAAAGATCCTTTAGCGGTGCAGCGTATTAAAGAGGCTGCCGAGAAAGCCAAAATTGAATTATCTACTACTGCTGAAACCGAGATTAACCAGCCGTTTATCACCTCTGATTCATCCGGCCCTAAACACATGATGATTAAGTTAACTCGGGCTAAGTTAGAGGAAATTGTTGGCGATTTGGTGGAAAAAACTTTAGAGCCAGTGAAAAAAGCTTTGGCCGACGCCAAGATGACTACCAAAGATTTAGATGAAGTAGTAATGGTTGGCGGTATGACCAGAATGCCCTTAGTTTTGCAAACCGTAGAAAAGTTTTTTGGCAAAAAACCAAATGTCAGTGTTAATCCAGATGAAGTGGTAGCGGTTGGCGCAGCTGTACAAGCCGGTGTGTTGCAGGGCGAAGTGCGCGACGTGTTGTTGCTTGACGTGACGCCACTTTCTTTAGGTTTGGAAACTTTAGGCAACGTGGCGACTAAATTAATTGATCGCAACACTACTATTCCCACATCTAAAACGCAAGTGTTTTCAACAGCAGCTGACGGGCAAACTTCTGTAGAAATTCATGTGTTGCAAGGCGAGCGTGAATTTGCCCGAGATAATAAAACTTTAGGCAGATTTATCTTAGACGGCATTCCGCCAGCACCACGCGGTATGCCGCAGATTGAAGTGACTTTTGATATTGATGCTAATGGTATTTTAAATGTCAAAGCCAAAGATAAAGCAACTTCCAAAGAGCAGCATATTACCATTACTGCCTCCAGTGGTCTTTCTAAAGATGAAGTGGAAAAAATGAAAAAAGAAGCTGAGGTTCATGCCACTGAAGATAAAAAGCGCCGTGAATTGGTAGATCTGAAAAATCAGGCTGACAGCGTGGTTTATCAAACCGAGAAAATGTTAAAAGAGCAAGGCGATAAAGTACCAGCTGATGTTAAAAAAACAGTTGAGGAAAAATTGGAAGAAGTGAAAAAGGTAAAAGACGGTGAAGACGCCGAAGCTATTAAAAAATCTTTGGATGATTTACAACAAGCCGCGATTAAAATCGGCGAGGCGATGTATAAAGGTCAGCAAGGTAGTCCTTCGGCAAATTCAGGATCTTCGGCAGGATCAGAGCATTCGGGCGAGCAGACAGCGGGTGATAACAAATCTGGTCCAGTTGAGGGCGAAGTGGAGGATGTGAAGAAATAATGATTAATTTAGGTGGCGGTTTTTACCGTCGCCAAAGAATACTATGAGTGATAAAATTAATTTAGGAAAAGATATTTTAGCTCTTTTGAAGAGAAAAAATACTGCTATATCAGTTCAAATGATTCGTAATGAGCTTAAAGATTTATATACCCAGCATGAAGATTTGCTTAGTGAAGACATATCAAAACAATTAATTTCACTTGAGGCTAGTAAGTTAGTATATTCGAGAGACCATAAAGATATATATGGCCAGACAAACAAACTTTATGCTCTTACGGTTGATGGTAATAAATATTTTGACCCTTGGTCTGAAAAAGCGTGGACATTCTTTACTAACGATCTTGCTAAAATATTGAGCATATTAGCGACGTTTTTGAGTATTATTGCAATCGTTCGTAGTTTTATTAAGTAATTTCCTACTTGCCTAAATAGGAAAGTAATAAAATATAAATTTATTCTTAATTCTAGATTCTAGCTTCTAAATTATAACTTCTAATTTCTAAATCATATGTCAAATCAACCACAACAAATTCAAGTCAAGATTCCCGATGAGATTTTAAAGGGAGTCTATGCTAATTTAGTGCAAATTGCTCATACTAAAGAGGAATTTGTGCTGGATTTTGTTAATGTTATGCCGCCGCAGGGGATTGTGAATGCCCGTGTATATTTATCTCCAGCTCATGCCAAACGCTTGGCTAAAGCGCTGCTTGATAATGTTAGCCGTTATGAGCAGCAGTTTTCCAAGATAGAAGAAGGTCCGTCACCGGTACCCGAAGTCGGCTTTAAAACGGAATAGTTAAGATTGCTTCGTCCGCCCAGGGCGGACTCGCAATGACACTCTATTGTCACTGCGAGGGAAAACCGCCATGGCGGGATGACCAAAGCGGTCTTATTATTTCCGTTTAGAGTTTATAAACATTTTGACAATTTAATATATTTTTGTTAATCTTGAAAACAAATCGTTTTTTTCATTAATATTAATAAAATAAAAAGGAGATGCTTTATGCCTAGAGCAGAAGAAGAAGTAGATGTGCAGCACACTCATAGAAGAGCAAATCCTCTTCCTGTCATTACTGATAACCAAGGTGAACTTTTTGGATTGCATGTCGGTGGTAGACATTCCGGTATGGTAAAAGGATTACTTTCACCATTAGATAAAAAAATTATGGCGATTACCCTAGCTGGACAAGTGTATCCCGATGAACATGAATAGTTTGTTTTCAAGGCACAGCTTGTAATTTGAGCTGTGCCTTAATCATTATGTCTAAAGATTATTATCAAATTTTAGGAGTAGCCAAAAACGCCACGCAAGATGATATTAAGAAAGCGTTTAGGAAACTCGCTCACGAACACCATCCAGATAAGCACGGCGGTTCTGATGCTAAGTTTAAAGAAATAAACGAAGCTTATCAGGTGCTTTCTAATTCTGACAAACGCCAACAATACGATCAGTTTGGCACGGCTTTTGAAACTGCTGGCGGTCCGGGTGGTTTTAATTGGAGTGATTTCCAGCGTGCCGGTGGCTTTGGCGGTTTCCAAACCGAAAATATAAATTTTGAAGATTTGAGCGATATGTTTGGCGGTTTCGGGGATATCTTTGGTTTTGGCGGAGGTGGTCGTCGGCATCGTGGTGGTTCTAGGAAGGGAGCGAATTTACAAATCGAAACAGCTATTGATTTTGAAGAAGCGGTTTTTGGCACGGTAAAAACTTTGCGTTTGGAAAAAAATATAGTTTGCGCTGTGTGTAGCGGCAGTGGTACTGAACCGGGCAGTAAAGTAACCACTTGTTCAACTTGTGGTGGTTCTGGTCAGGTAGCGCAAGTACAACGAACTTTTTTGGGAAATATTCAAAGTATTAGTACTTGTCCTACTTGCGCCGGTGCAGGTAAGAAGGCTGATAAAATTTGTAAACACTGTCATGGTAGGGGAATAGAAAAAGGTGTTAGAAATTTAGAATTTAAAATTCCTGCTGGTATTAACTCGGGTCAGCAGATTCGCCTCTCTGGCGAAGGTGAGCCCGGCGAAAAAGGCGGTCAGGCCGGAGATTTGTTGATTTTTATCAGGGTCAGGCCGCATAAATTTTTTCAGCGCGAGGGCTTTGATTTATATACTGACAAGGAAATTAGTCTGCCTTTGGCGGCTTTGGGAGGAAAAGCGGCTATTAAGACTTTAGATGGCGAAGTAAATCTTAAAATACCCGCTGGCACACAAAGTGGCACGGTATTTAAAGTTGCCGGCCGTGGCGTGCCACATTTACGCATGACCAAACGCGGCGATGTTTTTGTTACTATTAAAGTAAAAATTCCAGCCAAATTATCCCGTAAAGAGAAAGAGTTACTAAAGGAAATTGGCGGAGAAGAAGGGGAGAAGATTGACGACGGTGGATTATTTACTTAAGATCTTTTTAAATATATGGAACAGGAATTTCATCCTACAGATATTCTTAAACCAGGTGAAGCTAATGCTTTTAATATGAAAGATTTATTTGTTTCTTTACAAGACAACAAATATTATGATGAGTTATACGGACATTTTACTTCTTTACAAAAAGCCAACGCTGACCGTGATTTTAATTCATTTTTGAGAGAGTACCAACAATCTTTAACTAAAGTAGAGGAGCGGCTTAGGAATGATGATTTAGATTCGGCAGAGTTTTCTGATTTAACTACAGAAAAGAAAGAACTAGAGCGGGTAATTGCTTGGTTGAAAGACGTTTTAGGAATGTTTAACTAAAAGCGCAGATGTCAAGCTGTCCGGGAAATTAAGCTAGCTAACTTGATTCAGGATTTTTATTATTTCTGACAAAGTTTTTATTTGGACCAATTGCGAGCGCAAGTTGCTAGCTCCGGGAAAACCTTTTATATACCAAGCCAGATGCTTTCTTAGTTCAATTAGTCCGTAATCACCTTTATGTTGAAAAGCCAATTGGGCATGTTGCAAGATGGTTTTTTTAATATCAGGCCAAGCATAATCTGTAAAATTATTAGTCGTTAGGCAATCTTTTATTTGTTTAAAAAACCAAGGTTGGCCCAGCGCTCCCCGAGCAATACCCACGCCATCTGCCTGGGTCTCTTTAATAATTTGTTGAACTATTTCGGGGGTATTAAGGCCGCCGTTGAATAATAAAATTTTAGGCCAGAGGCGACGCACTTCTTTAAAAATATCCAACTGCAGTTCGCCGTCAAACGGTTTTTCGTAAGAACGAGCGTGCAGCATAATAGCGCTAACTGGTATAGAAGATATTTTTTCTATAACCTCTACTGCCGTGATAGTTTTATTAGTAATTTTATTTTTAATACTAGCGCGGAGTTTGATAGAAACCGGTAGCCGTGAGCCTTCACAAACCGCTTGTGCTAATTCAGCACATAAATTTGATTTAAGCATTAAACTTACGCCACCGCCACTTTTGACTACTTTATAAGCTGGGCAACCAAAGTTAATATCAATACCATCAAAACCTAGTGTCGCTAAAATAGCAGCCGATTTATAAAAAAATTCAGGGTTATTGCCGAAAATCTGGCAGACTATTGGCTTTTCTGATTTTGAGAATTTTAACATCTCTGAAGTTTTCTGGTTTTGATAAACCAGGGCGTAGCTGGAAGCAAATTCAGTATAAATAACATCAGCCCCAAAACTTTTGCATAGTTGCCGAAAAGCCATGTCAGTGACGCCAGCCATTGGCGCTAAAGCAATAATAGGTTTAGGTAATTTTGTCCAAAAATCATTCATAAATATGGACTTGACTTATAATTTCAATAGATATAAGATAGGGTATAAAATTTAATTAGAATATAGTTCTTTAATTTATTAATAATTTTAAAGCAGGGGTTATTATGAAAGCAATATTGTATTACGTTTTGTTTCGTGTACTGTTGATTTGTGGTTTATTTTTGACTTTGTTGATGGCGAGAGCTGGTTTACTCGCTCTGGTTATATTATTCGGTTATTTAAAGTTTGGCAACAAAGATGTCATAGCGACATCATAAATTAAAGGAGGAGTATATGGATTCTCTTCAGGTAGTT
>CAZMMW010000014.1:0-15699 GCA_964567515.1 uncultured Gammaproteobacteria bacterium
AATATTTGCCAGTAAATTTTTAAATTCTCTTTTATAGCAGCATCTCTTGCTATTAAAGCCGAGGATATTATTAACCAAGGAACCAGGTATTCAACTTGTCGTCTGGCTCTGGCAGCATAAACAAAAAAGATCAGAGTGATTAATAAAGCAGCGACAGTCTCTTTGCTCTGTTTTTTAATAGTAGCAAAAAATATGATTAGGGATATAAAAGTAATTAATAAAGGTAGGGCAATTTGTTCAATTAAATCTGGCCAAGCATAAGGATACCATTCGGAACCAATGCCAATAATTTTGGTATAGTTTATTAAAGCCATACCAAAAAGTTGTTTCAGATAGAGAAGGTTAGTGGGAAAATATGGATTAATTACCAAACCACAAAGTAATCCGGCCATGGTTGCCAGCCACAAGTTTATATAAGGAGGAGCAAGAAATATTTTTATATAGTTTTTTATTAAGGTTTTAAATTTTAATCCGGCCAAATTAATGGTTTTTATAAGATCATACCAACTAGATACTAGAGTATAAGCGAATAACATTAGAATAATCACGGGCCAAGCGCTATAAAACCAAACAAACAGCCAGCTATAAATAAACAACCACCATCGTTGTCTAGTAATGATTAAATAAAATCCTAAAATAGATAAGCCAATTGACAATGACGGAGCTTTAACTAAACTCAAACGGAAAAGTAGAGAAGCATTGGTTAATAGTAATAATAACCACAATCCCAGCCAGGGGGTTTTTAATTTATGTAATAACCAAACAATAATTAAAATAGAAAAACTGGCCAAAAAAATAGTAGCCAATTTAGTGCCTACCAAAGGATTACCTATTCCCACAAAGGGGATTAAAATAATATGGTATAGAAAATGATGATTAATATAAAAAAGTTTATATAATGAACTTTGGGTCCAGGGAAATTCTCGTAAAATACCATAATCACGCATCATCAGGCTAACTTTGGTATGATAAAAAGAATCTGGATCAGCTAAAGTAGGGCTACTTTGTAACCAAGTAAAGACGGTTACAGTAATGATTATAATCAATAAGATATTCCATCGTTTACTTAAAGGGAGCGTCAGTGGCATAATAATTCACCTTTAAGTATAACAGCAACAGGATAAATTTAAAATTAAAAATTAAAAGTTAAAAATTATCATAATTTTAAAATTTAGATGACGCGTTCCTATAATTTTTAGTTAAAATTTGCTATAATTTAATTGGTTAGTAATAATTTTCAATTTTACATTTTAAATTTTTCATTTTTATGTCCGGTCATTCTAAATGGTCAACTATTAAACGTCAAAAAGGAGTCACTGACGCTAAACGTGGTAAATTGTTTACCAAGCTAGGTCAAGCTATAACTTTAGCAGCGCGCGACGGAGGTGATCCTGTTATCAATAATAAATTGCGTTTAGCTATAGATAAAGCTAGACAATTTAATATACCTAAAGATAATATTGAACGGGCTATTGCTCGCGGTATAGGCAGCGAGGGGGCAACTAATCTAGAAGAAATAGTTTATGAGGCTTATGGTCCTGGCGGAGCGGCTTTAGTTATAAGTTGTATAACTGATAATCGTTATCGTACTATCTCAGAAATTAAACATGTTTTAACTAAATATAATGGACGATTGGCCGAAACCAATAGTGTACGTTGGCAATTTAAAATCAAAGCCGTTATTCAATTAACCGCTCCGTTAGGAAAAGAACGAGAAGATTTGGAGTTAGGATTAATTGAATTAGGTACGGATGAGTTATTGGATGAAGGCGGTCAGTTAATCGTTTATGCTCCGCCAGCTAATTTGGAACGCATTAAGCAGTTTATTGAAAAAAAAGGATTACCAGTAATTTATGCAGCGGTGGAGTTGATGTCTGATAATCCTTTAATGATCACTGATAGGGAGATACAAAAACAACTGGATCAATTAAAAGAGGAGTTGGATAATTTAGATGATGTAGATAATATTTTTACCAATGAAAAATAATAATTTTAAAATTTTGGGTTTAGATCCTGGTTTTGGTCGCATTGGCTACGCGGTAATTTTAAACCAGTCTGATAGTTTGAAATTATTACATTTTGGCTGCTTGGAAACCGATAAGAAATTATTTTTACCTAATAGATTAAAACAACTGGCTGATTTTTTGGATAAACTCTTGTTAGAGGAGAAACCTCAATTAGTAGCTATGGAAAAATTATTTTTTGCTGCTAATACCAAAACAGCTCTGGAAGTCAGTGAAGCCAGAGGAGTGATGTTGTCTTGTATTGCCAAAAAAAATTTACTATTAACAGAATATACTCCTGCTCAGGTAAAATTAGCAGTTACCGGCGATGGTCGAGCGGATAAGAAACAAATTCAGAAAATGTTGAGGTTAATTTTTAAATTAACCGACAATATTGCTTCTGATGATGCTGCCGATGCGGTAGCGGTGGCGGTTTGCGCGGCCTTGACCCGATTTCCCTCTTTTTAGCACCTAATTCAGTTATTTTATGTTAAACTAAAGTTAGTTTATGTCAGGTCTTATTAAATCAGAGATTCGCAAGGATTATATACAAGATAAGTATGTAATTATTGCCCCTGGTCGTCATTTGCGGCCGCAACATTTGGAGCAAATAAATTATGAAGTTAATTTAGCTAAAATTTCGTCTCATGATAAAAATTGTCCGTTTTGTTCAGTGAATTTGAAGTTAGCTAAAAAGATTATTGGCAGTAAAAAATCTTGGCAGATAGTAGTGTTACCTAATAAATATCCAGCTGTGAGTTTAACTAATCCCAAAGCCTATGGTCAGCAGGAAGTAGTAATAGAAACACCTGCTCATGATATACATTTGGAAGATTTAGCTATTCAGCGTATAGTTAAAATTTTGGAAGTTTATTCTGCGCGGACTGAGGCGTTAATGGCTAATTCTAAGTTAGAGTATATTTTGATTTTTAAAAATAATGGCGGGCGCGCCGGAGCTTCATTGCAGCACGCTCATTCGCAGATATTTGCTACCAGTTTCCTGCCCCCGCATTTAGCTGATAAATCGCAAAGGACTCAAGAATATAAACTACGCACTGGTCACTGTGTTTATTGTGATGTGATTAAAAAAGAAGAAATAGGTCCCCGTTTGGTTTTTGCTGATAAGTGGGTGGTGGCTTTTACGCCTTATGCTTCAATGTATAATTATGAGTTATGGATTATGCCTCGTCGACATCTTGATAATATTACTAATTTAAAATCAGTGGAAAGAAAATCTTTTGCCAAAATATTACAACGGGCCTTAATTAAAATTTCTCATCAATTAAAACTACCTTATAATTATTATTTTCATCAAGTGGTTCATGACGAAGATCAGCATTTATATTTGAAAATTACACCGCGCGGTACAGCTTGGGCAGGAGTAGAAATAGGTTCTGGTTTGATTATCAATCCTATTTCTCCAGAAAGCGCAGCTAATTTTTATCGTCAGTGATTATGTCGGCTAACAATTATGAACCTCAAATAATAGAAGCGAAATGGCAGGCGTTCTGGGACAAAGAGCACACTTTTAAAACTGAAGATGAAATCAAGGTTAAAAAATCTTATGTTTTAGATATGTTTCCTTATCCATCGGCCCAAGGATTACATGTAGGCCATCCGGAAGGTTATACAGCCACTGATATTTATTGCCGGTATTTAAGAATGAAAGGGGTTAATGTGCTTCACCCTATGGGTTGGGACGCTTTTGGTTTACCAGCGGAAAATTATGCTATTAAAATAGGTAAACACCCAGGAGAAATTACCCAACAAAATATAAATAACTTTCGTAGACAAATTAAGTCTTTAGGTTTTTCTTATGATTGGTCACGCGAGCTAAGCACAGCCGATCCGTCTTATTACCAATGGACCCAGTGGTTATTTTTAAAGTTATATGCCAAAGGATTGGCTTATCAAAAGGAAGCTCCGGTTAATTGGTGCCGGTCTTGCCAGACGGTATTAGCCAACGAGCAGGTGACAAATGGAGAGTGTGAACGCTGCCATAGCAAAGTAGAGCAAAGACAAATGAGACAATGGTTTTTTAAGATTACAGCCTATGCTGATGAATTATTAAAAGATTTGGGTCAATTAGATTGGCCGGCTAATATTGTGGAGATGCAAAAGAATTGGATTGGAAAATCGGAAGGCGCAGAAGTTAATTTTCCCTTAGTGAACAAAAAAGTGGAAAGATTTGTTATTTTACATGGCAGGGAAGGGTCGCCAGATGAAAATTTTATTCCTGTCTTAAAAAAAGGATTAGAGTCACTGGGTTATATAGTCGAGACACCAATTTTGCCAGATACCAAAAATCCAGATGATATCAGGCAGATGGAATATGTAAAAAAACATTGTAATCTTGATAGTAAAACGGT
The DNA here is from genome assembly GCA_964567515.1 of uncultured Gammaproteobacteria bacterium. GTDB lineage: Bacteria > Patescibacteriota > Patescibacteriia > Veblenbacterales > UBA10138 > JBBIVB01. Next base: position 4,373 of record CAZMMW010000014.1, read on the forward strand.
TATAGTTGGTCATTCCTTTGGTGGCATCGTAGCTTTACGTTTATTGGAGCAGGGAATAAAAGTAAATAAAGTAATTTTAGTCAGCACGCCTTTTACTGGTAAGTTTTTAGATAACAAAGATCGTCCATCAGTTGTATACGCTTGCAAAAAAGGTTTTGATTTTGAAACTATTATTAAAAATGCTGATAATTTTGTGGTTTTGGGAGATACTAAAGATTATGTTGTTTCTATTAAGGAGGCGGAAATGTTTGCTGATAAACTAAAGGTTAAGGCAAGATTAGTTGAAGCTAATGAGGCACATTTTTGTGCTGTTGAAGAGCCAGAAATTTTTAATGTTTGTACTGATGTTATAAAAATTTTTACCACCCGATTGGATACTATTTTTGGCGCGACTTATTTAGTGCTGGCGCCGGAGCACGAATTAGTTCAACGGTTAAAATTCAGGATTACCAATTGGCCAGAAGTAGAAAAATATATAAAAAAATCCCAAACTAGAACAGAGTTAGAAAGAAAAGCTGAAAACAAGAAGAAGACTGGTGTAAAATTGGAAGGTTTGATGGCGATAAATCCAGCTAACAAAGAGGAAATCCCAATTTTTATTGCTGATTACGTTTTAACCTCTTACGGCACTGGCGCCATTATGGCTGTACCAGCGCATGATGAAAGAGATTGGGGATTTGCGCAAACATTTGGACAGAGAATTATCAATGTAATTAAACCAGTAGTCGACCCTTCTCGTTTTGATGATTATTTTTTCGGTGTTGTTAGTTTAGCAGTTATTGAGGGAGAATCCGTAGAAGGTCATAATCGTCGTATTTTGATCGATAAGTTAAAGGCTATCAGCAAAGGTCAAGCTGGTTGGTCGGGTCTTGGTCTACTAGTTAATTCAGAAGAATTTGATGGTTTAAGTTCCAAAGAAGCCGTTCTTAAAATTGCTAAAAAAATTGGCGCCAAATTAACTACTCAATATCGTTTGCGCGATTGGCTTATCTCTCGTCAGCGTTACTGGGGAGCGCCGATTCCGATTATTCACTGCTCTAAGTGCGGTGCGATGCCAGTTCCAGAAAAGGATTTGCCAGTTAAGCTTCCTGATGATGTGGATTTTCGCCCCACAGGCGAGTCGCCTCTTAAGCGATCTAAATCATTTCATCAGGTAAAATGTCCTAAGTGCGGTCAAGAGGCCCGTCGGGAAAGCGACACTATGGATACTTTTGTAGATTCGTCTTGGTATTGGTTGCGTTATTGTGATCCGCAGAATAATCAGGAAGCTTTTAATCCTAAAAAAATTACTACTTGGTGTCCGGTTGATTTTTATGTTGGTGGCGCTGAACATGCTGTATTGCATCTTTTGTATGCGCGATTTATTACCAAAACACTAGCTGATCTTGATTATATAAAATTTCGCGAGCCATTTTTAAAATTGCGTAATCAAGGATTAATTTTAGGCGAAGACGGACAAAAGATGTCTAAATCGCGTGGCAATGTTATTAATCCAGATGAAATTGTTGCTAAATATGGAGCTGATACCTTTCGCCTTTATGAAATGTTCATGGGCCCTCTGGAAGATAGTAAACCATGGAATACCTCTAGTATTATTGGCGCGAGAAGGTTTTTAGATAAGGCTTGGCGTTTGGTTAACAATTTAATAACTGGACAGGAGACAGTTAATAATAAAGCAGAAACGGATTTAAAATATTGGTCTGCTTATACTATTAAGAAAGTCACTGGTGATATTGAATCGTTTAATTTTAATACAGCGATTAGTACTCTAATGGAGTTCAGTAATGTAATATCATCAGTGACGGCTGGTCAGGAAAAAATGAAAGCTGTTAAAAACTTATTACTTTTACTTTATCCTTTTACTCCTCACATAACCTCGGAGCTTTGGCAAAGATTAGGTGAAGTTAAATATATTTGGCAGCAAACTTGGCCTGAGTGGCAGGAGAAAGTTTTGATAAAAAAGAAGGTCAAAATAGTCGTACAGATTAATGGCAAGGTGCGTGATACTGTTGATTGCGCTAGAGGATCTACTCAAACTGTGGTAGAAGAAACGGTCAAACAATCTGTTAAGGTCAATCAATATTTAACCGGCAATATTAGCAAAGTTGTTTATATTAAAGACAAGCTGATAAATTTTGTGGTGGAATAAAACACTTTTAAACTATAAAGTCTAATGTTTAATTTCTAAACAAATCTCAATGATTAAATCCAAAAACTAAAATTTTTTGATGTTTGGATTTTGAAATTTGATAATGTTTAGATATTAGGGTTCCCGCCTGCCAAAGCTAACCCCTAAAATATAATTTCAAGCAAGAACATAAAATTTTTAATTCATGATTCATAATTCTTGATTTTAAATTATGTTGCCTCATAATTTACTCGCTTGGACTAAACAGAGTTTACGGCAATATAATTTGCGGGCTGGTCAAAAATTAGGTCAGCATTTTTTAGTTGACTCGGAGGCCTTGCAAGACATCATCAATGCCGCCGAACTAAATTCAACAGATAAAGTTTTAGAAATAGGCGGCGGTTTAGGTGTTTTGACTTTGGCTTTATTAGAAACAGGAGCCCAAGTAACCACAGTAGAATTAGATAAAAAATTAATTACCGGCTTAAAAAAATTATCCTTGGTTAATAATTTACAGGTAATAGCCAGTGATGTATTGAGATTAAGCGACCATAAAATTATAGAACTTTTAAAATTACAGCCAGCAGAACAATTTAGTATTGTCAGTAATTTACCTTATGAGATAAGCGGCGTTTTTTTACGTAAATTTTTAGAAAGTAAATTACCTATTAAACAACTAATAATATTATTACAAAAAGAAGTAGCGCAAAGATTGCAGGCCCAAGCTGGCGATATGAGTTTATTAGGATTATTAGCCCAAGCAACCAGCGAAGTAAAGTTAGTACGTTTAGTTAAATCGGATAGTTTTTATCCTCCGCCTCAAGTTGAGTCAGCTTTAGTAAAAATAATTCCCAAAACAGATCAAGCCAAGTTGGCTTGGTGGGGTAAAGCAGATTGGTCCTGGCTGTGGCGGGTGGCCAGGATAGGTTTTGCCGCTAAACGGAAAACCTTGGCTAACAATTTAAGTTCGGCTCTGCCATTATCTACCAAGGAGGCCCAAGAATTATTAACAAAGTTAAATTTAAACCCTTTGGCTAGGGCCCAAGAATTGTCAGCTGAAAAGTGGGTGGCTTTAGCTCAGGCATTGTTTAAACATCAGGGATAATTTTTCCTTGACTTTTTTATTTTATTGTGATATAATGTTAATAGTTTGAATACATCATTGTGGCCATTAATCAAAATCCAAACTATGAACCGAACTATAAATCAGAACAGCGTATATATGCTGCTTTATTTGTAGTAATGTTAGGCGCTTTGGTTTTAGGCTGGTGGCAAATTAATAACAATATCCAATTGCCTTTTGCTTGGTTAAAAAACAAACCAACCAATCAGTCACCGATTATCACTGACGAACAGGGAGTTTTGCTGACTAAAGATACGGATAACGATGGTTTGTCTGATTATGATGAGTTGTATCTTTATCACACCAGTCCTTATTTAGCTGATTCCGATTCTGATGGTTATGCTGATAAAACAGAAATAGAATCTAACCACGATCCTAATTGTCCGGCTAACCAGACTTGCTTGAAGGCCAAAAGTAGTTTTACCAGCGGAGCGGTGCAGCCGCAAAATATATCTGAATTAAGAAAAGTTTTAATTCAAGCTGGCGTGCCAGAAGAACAGTTAAAAAATATTGATGATGCCAGTTTACTAGAAGTGTTTAATGAAGTAGCGCAAGAAACCGGAGCCACAATGCCGGCAACCACTGGCGAAGCGAATACTAATACTGCCGTCAACGCCAATACGGAACAACCAGCTTTAACCGCGGAACAAAAACAATTATTAAGCAAAATGTCAGGCGCGGAATTAAGAACTTTCTTAAAACAAAGCGGTGTTGCTTCTACCGAACTTGATCAGATAGATGATAATACTTTAAAGACTATTGTGAGTCAAACTTTGGGACTATGAAAATTTAAAGTTTAAAATTAAAATTATTTTAAATTTTTAACTTTTAATTCTAAATTCTCAAAGTGGAAAATAATAATACTAAATTTAAAATTGAACTAAAAAAGAGAGTTTATCAATACGCATTGGAGATTATCAAGTTAATTGATAGTTTGGATAAGAAAGATTGGAGTAGTGATATAATAGCACGACAACTATTACGTAGCGCTACTAGCATAGGTGCTAATGTCATAGAGGCTCAAGCTGGTAGCAGCAAGAAAGATTTTACTAATTTTTTAAGTCACGCTTTAAAATCAGCCAATGAGAGTAAGTTTTGGCTTGGCTTATTACGAGATTCTGAAAAAGCTAATAAACAAAGTATTAACATTTTGTTAAAGGAAACAGTGGAGTTAGCTAATATTTTAGCCTCTATAATTTTGACTTTGAGAGGTAAAAAATAAACTTTTAATTTTTCACTTTTAATTTTAAACTTTCAAGAGGTTGCTTCGTCGTTCCGATATATCGTGACTCCTCGCAATAACAATAAGAGACTAAAAAAACTTTTAATTAATAATTTTTAACTTTTAATTTTTAATTTTAAACTTTCCTGTGTTTTCCTTTCACCAATTGCCTATCAAAACTCGCCGTTTGCTAGTAACCAGTTTGTTAGTGATGACACTGCTAGTTTGGGGTGTAGGTTTTTTAATACCACAACCGGCCAGAGCGCAGTGGATTGTTTCCGATCCAATTGGGGCAGGTATAGCGACCGGTAAGTGGATTTGGGATAAGGTTCAGGTAGCAGTTGAATGGGCTTTGGAGAGTGGCGCGGCTGTGGCTTATAAAAATGCTTTGCGTACTTTTACTCAACGCGTTGCTTATGATATGGCAGTTTATGTGTCGTCAGGCGGCAAAGGGCAAAAGCCGATGTTTGTTACTCAACCTATGGGTAAATATTTAAAAAACGTAGCTAGCGATGCTGCTGGAGATTTTTTAGATACTTTTGCTAAAGAATCTGGGTTTTTAAAACAAGGTTTATGTCAGCCAATTGATTTGCGAACGCAGCTAACTATTACTATGCCCTTGTTTAATGAAATTAAGCCGCGTAAGCCAGCTTGTACTTTAAAAGACATTCAGGCTAATTTAAAAAAATCCTGGGAGCAGGCTCAAGATTATTATAGTGATTTGTCGCTTAAAAATTATCAGCAATTTTTTGATACTAGTCAAAGCGATTTAGGTATCGCTTTTAGTTTACAGGAGAAATTCGGTAAAGAAACAGAAGAGGCCAAAAAGGAAGCCTCCTTACAAACACAAACTGATCAGGGTTTTAAAGGTCTCGTCACATCAATATCTGGCCATATAAAAACTCCGGGAAAATTGATTGCAGAAGGTACTTCACAAGCTGTCGAAACAGCTACTTACCATGGTGATTTTACCGGTGATATTTTAGCGGATGCTTTAGGTGTTTTTACCAATACCTTGATTGCCCGTTTACAAAAAAGAGTTTTTCAACAAGGATTGTCCCCGGTTGGCGGCGGCACTGGTGGCCCTAGTTCTGTTTTTGGTCCTGGTGGAGGGACTGTTGGAGTAGAATATGCTATTCAGGTAAACACTTCTATTTCTACTCCTAATTTAATAACTGATGCTGGACAACAGCTGGATATTGTCAGCGAGTTGTTAAATTGTCCTGACCTTCGTTATGCTTCAGTAAACAATTGTACTATTACTCAAGGTTTGGCTACTGCTTTGCGTCAGGCTGAAGAGGGACAAGCTTTAACTTTGAAAGAGGCCATTGCTAAAGGCTATCTTGAGGCTAGCTGGAAATTTGCCGGCATCAGGCCTTTGGACACCAGGCGGCCGGATGCTTGGTATTTATCTGATCTGCGAAAACTGCGCAAGGCCAGAATTATTCCAGTAGGCTGGGAGTTAGCAGCGGAGAAATTTCCCGGCAAAACCTTAAATGAGGTGATGAACGGTTTTAACGTGCCGGATAATCCTGATACAGATATTAATGAAGGTCAGTATTTACATTTAATTGATCCCGATTGGGTATTGCGCGCTCCGCCCAGTCAATGTCGCGTATCAGCCGCTGGTCAAATCTTACAGCCTCAAGGGCCTAATCGTCAGGATACTTGCGTGGACACGGAACAATGCGTGGCGGAAAAAGACGACGGTTCTTGCGCTGCTTGGGGTTATTGTTTGGCTGAAAAAAATACCTGGCGATTTTGGGGAGATTCTTGTGAATCGCCAGTAGGCTCTGGCCGGGCGCCTTATGCTACTTGTCAGGCTTTTACCGATAAAAATGGCAAGGAGTTAACATTATTAACCAACTCTTTGAATAATTATAATGATGAAGTGTGTAACGCCTCTTCGGCTGGTTGCCGTTGGTATTCTATAAAACCGCTTAATACCGATACCGTCACCGGTTTGGATCGTTATAGCCAAACTGAAACTGATCGCTGGTATTTAAAAAATTTAGATAAGTTAAGTTGCACTGTTATGGAACAGGGCTGTACTGCTTTCTGGCGCGCTACCAATATTAATGATACAGAATTAATGTCCAAAGTGCCTGCTCCCGCCGGCAATACACCAGTAGAACATTTAGTTAATTGGGTTACTGCTTCTGCTAATACGGATGAGCAATATACTAATTATGCCAGCTTAAATAAAGTTTATTTGCGTGAAGCGCCGGCGCATTTGAACTGCTATGATGTTGATGGCGCTGGCGAGCCGATTTTAGATAATAATTCCCCGCAGTGCCAAAATTACGCTGCCCGGTGTTCCAGCCGTGAAGTTGGTTGCGAATCATATACTCCGGCTGACGGAGCGCCGGCTGTGCCGGCAGTAATTACATCTCAGGATTATTGTCCCGATGTCTGTGTTGGTTTTAATCGTTACACGCAAGGCTGGGCTTTTTTTGAACAAACCCCGACTGCTAATTTTGATTTTATTTCTAAGACCGCAAAAACTTGTCCAGCGCAAAGTGCCGGTTGTGAGGAATTTACTAATTTAGATCAGTCTACAGCTCAGGGGGAAAAGCGTGAATATTATTCAGAACTGCGGCAGTGTATTGCGGCCGATGATCCCGGGGCCGGAACTTTTTATACTTGGGTCGGTTCTGATTTGCCGGGTTTTCAATTAAAACCTTGGCAGTTAAAAACAGCCGCTGGCGGCGGCCCTTATACAGTTGATAATTCAGCTGCTAGTACCGCTTGTGGAGATGGGGATGCTGATGGAGATGGGTTGCCTGATCATACTGATTTCCCTTCTAATCCTGACTGTAAGCAATTTTACAGTCTCACTGGCGATATTTTCTATCGTTATCTTTCTAAAACAGTTTCGGCGGCTGCCACTTGCTATCGTTATCGGGCCACCAATATTACTCAGGTTGATTGTGGCGTTACTAATGGTGACTGGGATAATACTTTAAAGGCTTGTCTTTATCGCGCCATCCCGGGCGAAGGCAAGTCTTGTGCAGCCAAAGACAATGGCTGCCGTGAATATCGCGGTCCAACTTCGGCTGCCAGCCAACTGCTTTTCCCAGTATCTACTTTTGGCGATGCTGAAGCTATTGGCAATTATCCGCTAGATACTTCTTTTACTTCTGGCTGGACCTCAGGTCAAAACACCAAAGATTCTTTATCAGTTACCGGGCGCTCTTATGCGTCTGGAACTACACCTACTATTACTCGCGTGATTCCAGCGGGTACAGCTAAAGCAGGTCATAAATATTTATTTACTTTCTGGGCCAAACGTTATACTACCAATAATAATTTACCTATAACCACAGCTCCGGCTGGTAGTCATAATTGGAATTTAGATTTAACTACCATTGGTTTAAGTGATGATTGGCGAGAATATCGGATAGAATCTCTTTTACCCGCCGATGCCGCCACGGCTAATACCTTAAACACTACTGGCGCTTTCTTGAGTCTTTCTGCCGCTTATCCTTTTGTTATAGATAATGTAGTGGCGCGCGATGTTAGCGATACTTTTTATTTAGTTAAAAATTCCTGGCAAACCCCGGCCGTTTGTGAATCGCCCCGTTTCTTGGGCTGTCAAAGTTATACTAGTTCTAAAAAACAGCAGGTTTTTGTAACTGGTTTTAGTTCTTTATGCCGCCAGGAAGCCGTAGGTTGCGAAGCTTTGATTAATACCCAGAATTCTGATTCACCGCGAGAGCAAACTCTTGTTTCAGGCGCTCAAACCATTACTGTGCCGGCTGATAATTTAGTTTACCGGGTTTATGATCAGTCTAAATCTTGCGCCGCCTCGGCCGAAGCTTGTCGTTTGATTGGTCAGCCTAATTTAGATGCCAATGGTTTATTAGCTGGTTGGGGCGATAAATTAGTGAAACTTGATCCGGATCAACTTAATCCTAAGAATAATTTTAATTCGCCTTTATGTGATCGCTCACAAAACGGTTGTGATCAATTTACGTCTTCAACCGGCAGCCATTATTTTAAAGATCCCGGTCAGGCCTTATGTGAATATCGGCAGTCAGACGGCAAGTGGTATAAATCTGGTTCAGGCGAATTATGCAACGTGATAAACAATCCTAGTTTTGAAGAACAAAAAGATTATGGCAATAATTTATTGACTAATCCCGGCTTTGAAGATGGTGTTTTAGGTAATTGGCGGCCAATGCCTAATGTTAATGCCTGGTCCATCACCACCAAACAAGCTTATTTAGGCAGCCAAAGTATCAAATTGGCAGACGCCAATCTAACTGGCGGTGTTTTACAGCAAACAATCAGGGCGCTTCCTAAACAGACTTATACCGTACGGGTATGGACCAAAGCAGACAATACCACCAACCGCAGTTTGCGGGTTTTTGGTTGCGGTGTAAATTTGTCCGATTCTTCACAAAACGCTGGTGTTTGGGAAAAACTGCAAATTACTTATCAACCCACCACCTCTGCCTGTACTGTAGAATTACAAGCCGCCGCTGGTTCCAGCGAAGTGTATTTTGACAACGCTTCGGTCTTTTTAGCTGAAGATTTCCCTGGCTGGCGCAGAAACGGCCATAGTCCTATTCTAGGCAATGCCTTAACTACTTTATCAGCTACTGATTCCATTCCCGGTCGTTATTGGGAAAGTAAGGTATTGGAAATAGAAAGCACTGATCAGCAATATTCTGGCGTCTGGAGCGATTGGATAGATGTTGGTTTAAAGAACCAAGAACGTTATTTTACCGTTTCAGCCAATCTTTATGTGCCTGATATTCCGCAAAACGCCAATATGTTATATTGGCGCGTTTCTCACCACGCTGTGCCAGAAACTTATTGCGATTCTACTTATAATGGTATTCGTCCTAATTGTCATCATTATAATTTGGTTTCCGGATCAGATGCAGATAGCCGGGTTGATTTGAGCGATAAAGGAAAATGGGTGCATGTGCAATCGGTTATCAAAGCAGCAGCTAATGTCCGCTATGTGTCAGTTGGTGTTATTACTAATGAAGCAGGAGTAGGAGGTTGCACGGCTGCTGCTTGTCGGGCCAACCAAGTAGTTTATGTGGATCAAGTTAGTATTACCGAAGGCGTGGTAGATCCGGCTTATACTTGTCCAGAGGAAGCCAAAGGTTGTACTGCTTATCGTGATCCACAATTAACCCAGAACTTTTATTATTATTTAGATAACGGCAAATTAGATAAAACCTCTTGCAATGGTCAGGTGAGCGAGAAAAGCGGCTGCCTGTTGTTTACTGATTATAACAACGCTAATCTAAAATGGAGCGCTAATGCTACTTATGCTGACAGTAATAAACAGGGTGGTATTATGATTTCGCCTCAAACTACGGGCAATCTAGATACCAATACTATCTTAAAAGTTGGCCGCAGCCGGGTGTGCAGCGAATGGATAACTTGTCAAAGTTCAGCTGTTACTTTTGGCGCTGATGGCAAATCGCGCAGTGTTTGCTATGCTTTGGGGCGTTGCAATAAAACCGGCGGCATCGCTAGTAGCAAATGCAGCAGTTGGAAAACAATCAGTAATCCCGAGCCTTTGAAACTAGCTTCTTATCAGTCTAGAAACGTTGATTTTGCCTCCCCCGATCTTTCCGGTTACAGCATTTTGCATCAATATCCCTTGGATACCTTGTTACAGAAAAATTATTCTACTGATCGCGCCAAAGAGGATATTCGTTTAACTTATTTAAACACCATGCCCAAAGCCTGCGCCAGTTTAGCGCCGCCAGCTCCGCCTTCGTCAGATGCTGGTAAGGCTTGTACTGTTCCTAGCGATTGTAGTTCTAACAGTTGTCTGTCTACTTTGCGTTGCGGCGGCACAGGTAATCTGTGTGATCATCTTGGCCAGACTTGTGCCGACAACACAACTTGTTTTTATGCCGATTTTGGTATTAATGGCCAGGGTCCGGGCGAGAAAAATACTTTAGCTAAAATATGTCGTGTTTATCCCGCGCCCGACGCCCCTTTCCCGTCGCAGTTAGCTGTTTTTAATCCCAATGATGTTAGCGGCGATATTAAATCTCGTGAAGCCGGATTTAAAGACGCTAATATTTGTCAGCCAGGCGAAGATTGTGAATGTAATTATAAATCAGTTAAATATAGCCTTGGTGAACAAAGATTTTACTCGTTTAATAATGAAAATATCCCTAATCCAATTGTTGTAGATAAAACAAAGGATAATCCAGAGGGCAGTAAATCTTATAAAAAACAAGAGGATCTGTTTATGGGCTTAAGAGGTTATTGTTTAGAAACAGACGATTCGCGGGCTATTAATGGCCGTCGTGGCCGCGCTTGTCTTACTTGGCTGCCTTTAGATGTCTTAAGCGGCGAAGCGTCTATTTATGATTATGCGCCGCAAGCTGGTTATACAGATGGGCAGGCTTATTATTGTACTAAACAAGCCGCTGTGCAATATTTACCGTACGCTTCAAATGATGGACTCACTTGGCAGCAAGGCAATCCCTTTACTTGTCAAGCTAGTTGGGGTGGTTTTATTAAAGGAAGTAATCACAAACAGGGCTCAATAATTTGGGGGCCAAATATGCCCATTATTTATAAAAATGATATTGACAGTATTTTTCTTGGTAGGGGTGGAATACGTGAAAATGAGGGTGGTGGTTGTGGTAATGACGATCAATGTAGTACAGAATGGGGTGAGATGAAGGAAGGTTGTAAATTTATTTGGGGAAAAGAAGATCACGGTACTTGCTACGTTCACCATTGTACTACCCCCCAAGAGATTCATATGCAAAATGGGGGTAATCTTTTTGTCTTCGGTACCCATTATAACAATCAAAGACAAGGAGTCGGTGCGTTTTGTAGTAGTAGAAACGCAGGTATTGCGGCCG
>CAZMMW010000014.1:15709-16685 GCA_964567515.1 uncultured Gammaproteobacteria bacterium
ATTTAAAGGTATAAATATTGAAATATGTAATGACATTGAGGACGAAGCTAATATGTATTTAGGTGATACAGTATCTGACCAAGTTAAAATTTATATTAATAAGAAATACTGTTCTGAAGTAACTCAGGTATCAAATGGTATGAATCAAAAAGCCTGGACCAACCGCGTACTTAATCCTAATTCAGGTTATAAAATACCAACCGGCACAACAGAGTATGGCTTTGCTTCAGTCGGCCAACCTTTCGGTAGAATTATAGGACAGATGGGTTTAAGTAATGATAACTTAGCTCCGATTGTAAGGGTTGGTGACACTGGAGTTGCTTATACACTATCACCTTATACTTGTGCCGCGGGAAATCCTGGAAACGAATATCCATTTTATTGTAAGAATAATAATAATACTATAAACAATGATGCCAGTTCCACGGACTTTGTGGGTGCACGTATGGTTCAGGGTATTTTTGCTAAACTATTTGATGTCTTTGGTTTAGATCCTTCAGGTCAGCCTAGATATAAAAAATTAGCCTCCGCGTTGTCGCCGTTAGATGTTAGTGGTTCAGCGCCTAATTCGCTTCGGCCAGCTACCGCTGATCAGCCGGGCGTTCCTATGCCGGTTACTGTTAAAGAAGTAAAATTTGACGCGAATGAGAGGAAGAATTACGAAGGCAATACGGGATTTACTTTATCTTCTGATTTTGGCTCTATAACTTCTTCTTCTGGTCAGTCGTTGTCTTTAATTTCCCCGGCTGCGGTGACAGCCAAATTTTACGCTTATAATGCCAATGGCGAACAAATGCCTTTAACTGAAGTCAGAGTTGATTGGCTGGGCAATTATCAAACAGCAGCCGGCGCTAAAGGTAAATATAAAAACCACAAACACATGTGCCAATCAGAAAAATTCTTGGATAATTCAAATAATCCTTTGTATAACTTTGGCGATTCACCTAACGCTTGTGTTGATGATAGAGTAGAGTCT
>CAZMMW010000015.1:0-16309 GCA_964567515.1 uncultured Gammaproteobacteria bacterium
ATAGGCGAATATGCGGGCGGTTACGGCTTCCCGCTGCCGAATCCAGTTTCATATTATCGAGAATGTCTTCGGCTATGGCTTAAGATAGAGGACGATGTGTTAACTAAAAAATAAAGACACTTGGTATAAGGCGCTAGGGCATTTAAGATGCCGAGTAAAATACAGTCTGCCAACTCTGTTAATCGGTTTTGCGGACAGTGGCATAGGAGGCGCATTATACATCAACGGACTCCGATGGCAAATTGAACGTGTTTAATGTGAACCGCAACAATGATGGCGAGTCGTGGCTCAATACGAACAACGGTCACCCTGACAACAAGTGGAATCCTAACAACCAGTGGGTATTCGTTGGCCGAAACTATCTTTATTTTTCCGCGGTTTAGACAAAATCGCGGTTTTTATTTTCCTGGTTAGACAGGCTATTTTTCCAACCACCAAACATTTTGCCAGTCTCGTCTAGTTTTAGAATTATATCCTCGCACTGTTTGTTTGAGATGATTTTACCTTCCCAAGCCACAGAGATAAAGAATTTTAAAGTATCCAACACCAAAATACAATCGGAGACCTTTTTCATTTTTTGTTCTTTGGCAGTAAAATACGCTATATAAGCAAGCTCTAAAAGATCAAGAAACTTATGTTCAATTCTGACGCCAATAGTATAACGAGAACCCCTGGCAATATGCGGCACAATATTCAGCCACAGCAAATATCCCTCTTTGATTCTGTTGAGAATAGAGGCGTTATCGAGAGAGAGAGAGAGAGAGAGAGTAGAGTTCGTGCCGCGCCATATTTTTAATGATATCATTTCCATAGGAAATTTGCTTGCGGCCTGGCGTGAATTTTTGCGCGGTAAGCGGCGGCGTAAGGATGTGGCTACATTTTCTGTTAATTTAATGGATAATGTTCTATCCCTACATCACGAGCTCGTAGATAGAACCTACCGACATGGTTCATATCAGGCTTTTAAAATTAACGACCCGAAGCCTAGGGATATTCATAAAGCCAGCGTGCGTGATCGCTTACTACATCACGCTATTTACCGGATTTTATACCCGTATTTTGATCGAAAATTTATTTTTGATTCTTTTTCTTGTAGGCAGAATAAAGGCACGCACCGCGCTATAAATCAATTTAGAAAATACGGCAGAATTGTCTCTCGCAATCATACTCAAACAGCCTGGGTTTTAAAATGCGATGTTAAAAAATTTTTTGCCAGCATTGATCATAGGATTTTAGTAGATATTTTAAAAAGACACCTTGATCATGATACCATTTGGCTGGCGGAGGAAATTATTAATAGTTTTCACACTAAAGAGAGCTTTGGTGTTGGTTTACCGCTGGGCAATCTCACCAGTCAGTTGCTGGTAAATATTTATTTAAACGAACTGGACCATTTTCTTAAAAGAGAGTTAAAAGTCAGATATTGTATTCGTTATGCAGATGATATCGTGATTTTGCATGAGAATAAATATTATTTAAAAAGTTTGTTGCCAAAAATTTCAGAGTTTTTAGCCGGGCTAAGATTATTGCTTCACCCAGATAAAGTTTTTATAAAAACTTTATCCTCTGGTGTTGATTTTTTAGATTGGGTACATTGGCCTCATCACCGCGTGCTGAGAACGTCTACTAAAAGAAGAATGTTAAAAAGATTAAAAAATAATTTAACCAAGGCGACTTTAGTATCTTATATTGGATTACTTAGACACGGAGATACACATCAACTTGTACGGAAAATACAGAAATAATTTAAGCTATAAATTATTGGTTGGAATAAGGCTATCTGATATACTTATAGTTATGAAAGGAATAATTTAAAATTAATTTTTTGTATCAGATGAAAATTGCTCAAATAACTTGTGTTTGGCCGCCTTATGGTGGTGGGGTGGGTATGGTGGCGAGCGAACAAGCTAGAAATTTAGTAAAACTTGGTCATCAAGTAACAGTCTTTACGCCGGCTTATCATGGGCAAAAAGCCGGCGCCATAAATTATCAAGGAGTTAGGGTGGTTTTTTTAAAACCGCTATTATCTTTTGGCAATGCCGCTTGGTTGCCCCAGTTATTTAGTTTGTTAAAAGATTTTGATTTAATACATTTACATCTTTATTTTATTGGCGCAACTTCTTACGTTTTGCGTGCGGCTAAACAATATCACAAGCCTTTGGTGGCGCAATATCATAACGATTTGCTAGGTTGGGGTTGGCGCAAAATTTTTTTCAGATTATATACTGCTCTAATGTTGCCAAAAATAATTAAAACCGCCAGTCATATTTTGGGTTTATCTTCCGCCCACATCGCTTCCAGCGACTTAAGAAAATATTTAACGAAATTAAATCGTCAGGCGGATATTTTGCCTAATGGAGTAGATATTCAACATTTTTCTCCAGGGCTGCCGGAGCCAGATTTACAACAAAGTTTGGAATTAACTAATAACGATCAAGTATTGTTATTTGTAGGTGGTTTGGACCAGGCGCATTATTTTAAAGGATTATTTTATTTATTAAAATCTCTTGTTGAGGTAGTGAAAAAATTTCCTCAAGTTAAATTATTAATCGCAGGCGATGGCGACAATAAGCCTGTCTTTGTTCAGCAGACTAAAGCTTTGGGCATATCTGACCGGGTAAAATTTTTAGGCCTTGTTAAACAAACAGAGCTGCCTCGTTATTATCGTTTGGCTAAAATGTTAATTTTACCGTCAATAGCAGTAGAAGCTTTTCCGGTGGTAGTTTTAGAAGCCTTGGCTTGTGGTTTGCCGGTTGTTACCACTACTTTACCCGGGCCAGCCAATTTGGTGGGCGAGGCAGGCGTGACGGTTAAACCCAAACAGCCGCAATTATTAGCACAAGCTATAACTGATTTATTAGCAGATGAGAAAAGGCGATTATTATTATCTCAAGCGGCTCGAAACAGGGTAGAGAACAATTTTAATTGGTCGCAAGTTATAATAAGTTTAGATAAAATCTATCGTAGTTAATTTATGAAAGTTTGTTTTATAGCTTCAGCTTTCAAACCTTATGCTACCGGCGGTGCTGATGTGGCGGCAGAAAACAGCGTAGATGGCTTGTTGGACCAAGGCCATGAAGTGGTGGTTATTACCGTCAGTTTTTGGCGTGGTTTAAAGTCACTTTGGCCTAAAATAGAGCCAATACCGACTTTAAAAGGTAAATTGGTTGTTTATCGTTATTATCCTATTAATTTATTTTCTTTTTTAACCATCAATAATCAGCCAGCTTGGTTACGCTTGCCCTGGCATTTTATAGATATGTTTAATATCCACGCCTGGTGGGTGACCAGATTTATTTTACAAAGAACTAAACCGGAAGTGGTTTTAACACATAATATTAAAGGTGTTGGTTATTTGTCAGTCAGGGCGGCTGTGTTTTATGCTAAAAAATTTAATAAAAAACATATTCATACCGTACATGATGTGCAATTAGCGGTGCCGTCGGGCAGGATTATTAAGGGAGAAGAAAACTCATGGCAAAACACCGGTTGTTTAACTAAGTTATACAGCGCTTGGTGTCGATTTATTTTTAAACCATTAACTATTGTGGTTTCAGCTTCTCAATTTTTATTGGATTTTTATACAGAACGTGGTTTTTTCCCGTCTGCCCGTAAAGTAGTAGTACTTAATCCTTTACAACTCCAATCACCAGCCGCTTATCAACCATCACACGAAGGCGTGGTTCGGTTTTTATATTTAGGGCAATTAGAGCGTCATAAAGGGATTTTATTTTTATTAGACGTTTTTAAAGAGTTATTAAAGCGTCATCCGGGGCGAGCTATGTTGCTGATTGCTGGCAGCGGCGCCTTAGCTTCAGAAGTTAAGAGCATGACAGACAAAACAGCGGGTATTAAGTTTGTTGGCTGGCGGGAACGTCATGAGTTAGCAAATATTTTTGTTAATATTGATGCGACTATCTTTCCTTCGCTTTGTTATGAAAATTCACCGACGATTATTGGTGAAAGTTTATCTTTCGGCGTGCCGGTAATAGCAGCGCAGATTGGCGGTGTGCAATTAGTGCAGCACGCCAGCAATGGTTATTTATTCCAAGCTGGCGATAAAACTGATCTGTTGAAAGTATTACAATACTGTTTAAATCATCAAACGGAGTTAATTAACATGAGGTCTCAGGCTTTAGTTTCTATCCAGGGTTTAGATGTTAAATCATATTTACAAAAATTATTGGCTTTATAAACTATGCTGGCAAATCAAACTAATTTGATTTTTTCTAAGCTTAAGGTTGTCATAAATCAGTATTGGTTTTGGTTGGTTGGCGCTTTATTAATTTTTGGCTGGAACTTGAATAGTTATTTCGTTTCGGATGATTTTGACTTTCTGCGTAATATGATTGGCAGTGGGCACCCTTGGTGGTGGTGGTTAGCTAATCCCCAAAATGCCGGCGTATTATTTTATCGCCCTTTGCATAATTGGTATTTTTTGGTACATCATTGGTTATTTGGTTTAAATCCTTGGCCTTATCATTTAACTTTAATTATTGGACATTCTTTAGCGGCTTATTTTTTGTATTGTTCTTTAAAATCAATTAAATCGCTAACACCGAGCCTAGCCACTGTAGCCGCTTTATTTTTTTTAGTGGTGCCGGTACACGCTGAATCAGTAGCTTGGATTTCAGGCGGCGTTTCAGTTTTAGCAGGTTTACCAGCAATATTTTCTCTGTATGCCTGGATACGGGCTCGGCAGAATAATAATCTTTGGTGGTGGGCAATGTCAGCCGCCGCCTGGTTCGTGGCGTTGTTAGCCAAAGAAAGTGTTATTACTTGGCCATTAGTTTTAGTAATAATTGATTGGTTGCTGTTATCTAGCGGAACAGTTAAGGAAAAATTGTTTAAATTCGTTAAGCCGGTTTTTTATTTTTTGGTACCAGCAGTGCTTTATGGTATTTTACGCTTTAATTCTTTGGATACTTTAATTGGGGGTTATAGTACGATTGTCCATACCAGCCTTGATTTAACAACCATGGTAAAGATGTTTACTTCTTCAATTTTGATATTTTTTACCATTGGGCAATTTAAGTACTGGTTAACTGAACAAGTTTATAATTATTTACCGTTGGCCATGTCGGCATTGGCTATTATTCTTGGCTTGTTATTAGCGGCAGCTAAAAAGTATCGTGCCGTAATAATTTTAGGTGGTTTGATTTTTTTAGTTACTCTGTTGCCACAATTAAATTTAGGCATCAATATCTTAGATAGCCAAGGTGAGAGATATTTATATTTACCAACAGTGGGTTTGGCTATAGTAGTGGCGTCTTTATTATTTTCTTTAACCAAAAGACTGAAGCAACTAGTCTTTGTTGTTTTATTGTTAGCCAGTGTTAGTTTATTAACTGTCAGATTACAACATTGGCAAGTAGCCGGATCTTATAGTAGAAAAGTAATAGAGCAATTTGCTCCTTACGTGTCAGATAGTTTAAATTATCAGCAGGTATTTATCGGTTTGCCTGATAATTACAAGGGCGCTTTTATTTTCCGTAACGGCTTTAATGAGGCGCTAAAATTAAATTATCCTAAGTATGAACCAAGTCGTTGGTTAATGCCGATTAGAAGTTATTTTTTTGGCCAGGCAATCGTTTGGCAGAAAAACGGAGATACTATTAAGGGCGACGGCACTGATTTAACATTTACGTTAACCAATAATTCTGATTATTTTGAACATCGTTTGTTGCAGCCAACAATTATTGAAGATCGTTATCATTTTATCTTAGGTCAAGGATACGAAATAACACCGAATTTAAGATTCAAGGCGGTAGAAAAAAAATCGCCAGTTCAATTTTTTGTCTTTGACGAAAACGGTTTAGTGTTGTTAAAAACTAAAACGGTAAACTAGGATTTTGCCATTATTAATATCCAAGATTTCATCAGCCAAAGGAGTGGCCTGTTTTTTGATTTGTTCTTTATTCCACCAGTAATTATTGATTACCAAATAAACCAAATTGACCCCATAATCTTGTTGGGCTTTTTTAACGTTTGATTTAATATCCCCTCCTTTTTCCGCGATATTATAAAAGTAATTATATAAACGGTCTCCGGTAGGAATAGAGTAAAAATATTGGAGATTTCCATCAGGACCCGGGCGGTAATTTATAAAACCAAATTCAGTTAAAGCCGCTGCTCCTAAATTTTGATTAGCCAAAACCACGTAAGATTTGCCAGCCGCGTCTTGGTTAATTTGTTGCACCGCCTTAAAATCAGATTGTGATACAGAAAAACCTTTAGTGTAAAAATGAGAATCGTTTCTGGGATAACTTAGGTAAAAAGATGAGAGGAGAGCAATAAAAAATAACAAAAAAACAATTGGTCGCCAGCGGCCACCCGGGTTTTTGAGAGAGAATAAAATAATTGGTATTAACAATAAAATAATAATTTCTACCAAACGTTTGGCAAAATCAAGTTGTTCGTAAGTAATTAAATAGGGAAATTTGATTAAAGCACTGAAAATAAAAACATTGATAAACAAAACACTTATCACAATTAAAATTGGACCGCTTTTAATTGATTGTTTGTTTAATCGTCTGAAGCCGTAGATAGCCAAAACTAAAATTAATAAGATAAGAATGGCAGAATAAAAGTAAATTAAAGTTAGCCAAATATTGCCGGTAAATTTAAATGACCATAAATAAGGTATAAAAATAGATAAGTTAGGCAGGGTTGGTTGCCAGGCTGGTTGGTAGGGTGTAATAAACGATAATAACCAAAAAGCGGCGCTTAAACCAATTAATCCAAGTAGCCAGCCACCAAGGCTTAAGAATATTTTCCATATTTTTTTAGATGTTGATCCGGCTTGATAAAATAAAGCTAAGACTAAAATAAAGATGCCGGTTAATGGTTGAGTTATTAAAGAAGTTAAAGCGATTAACCAAACCAATTTTTGGTAGTTGGTAAAGGTGAGGATTAGGAAGACACAGATAATAATAAAAAGATTAGCCAAATTTTGTGGAGTGCTCATTATCAGCGTAGTAAAAGGTATAGCCAAAACAAGTAGCGCTAATTTATTTTTGTCGTATTTAGTCAAGAATAACCAAGCGCTGGCTGGTAGGGTTAAGGCAGCCAGCAGTGGTACAAAAAATCTATTAACCAATTCTAAGTTCCAGCCAAAATTTTGGGAGAATAATACTACTGGTAAATATAATCCCAAGTAATATATTTTTTTAGGTAAAATAAAACCAGCATCGGCTATATATTTTTCTGTCGCCAAATGAACAAAAGGATCGTAGCCATAACCCAAACGATAAACAATGATAGCCACGGCAAAAAATAAAAAACTATGGCAGATTAAAATCAAGAGCGACGGTTTTTTGTATAAGAAAATAAAAATCAGCAAAGCGGTGCTTGCTATCACCAGTAACCAAAAGCTTAAAGGTAATACTTCCCAAGGCGAACGTATAGCTTCTACTGTTTGGTGTCGTATTAGTTGAATAAAAGCGCCGGCGGTTATAATATAGTAGCCAATATACCAAAGCCAGCTTTGGCGCCAGGAGATTTTAGTCCAGCTAAAATTAATTTCCGGCATACACCAGCAAGCCATAGCTGTTATTAATAAAACAATTATTAAGCGCGCCAAGTATCCAAAATCAAATAGATGATAAGAAATAGCACCAAGCAGACTAATGATAGTTAAAACAGCGATCAAACCAAGTAAATTATAAGGCCAGCGCCAGTTACCTAAAAGCTTATTGGCTAAAGCTAAAGATATTAAAATTAACCAAAGTAAACCTAAAATTGGCAAAAACGGAGACAATGTTTTAAAAGCCGAGGCTAGTATTAAACCGCAGACAATTATAATAATTCGTAAAATTTTTACTTTGATAATCATTTACCAAAACATTATTAATTTAATTATAAACCAGTAAAGACGGAACAGGGGATTGGTTAATCTAGTCAGTCGCTGCATTTTTATTTGATTTAGTTCCATTTTGGCTGTCAAGGATTTTAAAAATTTTCTATCATTAAACTTTCTTAATTTTTGTATTGAACGGCGTTGTCTTAAGACCAAGTCTAGATTCATCAAAATCCAACCATAAGCTTTAAGGCGCATTTTCCACAGGCCAGTAAATAAAGATAAAATAAATAACACTAATTCTACCGTTTTAAAAGCCGGCAGTATGAATATCAGAGTCGGCCATTTGTAAAATTCCAATAACAGACGATAACGGTTTCTTTCTAGAATATAATATTTGTTAGGAGCAAGTTGGGGATTAAATTTATGGATAACTTTGGAATCAGAACAGATAACAATTTTATAGCCGGCTAGTTTTAGTTTCAAAGAAAGAGCTGTGTCCTCGTGATATAAAAAATATGTATCGTCAAATAGACCCACTTGTTGTAAAGCAGTAGCGCGGTACATCACCCCAGCCCCAGAAGCGTAAGTAATAGGTGTAATACCAGTCGGCGCTTGGCTTACCAGTTGACCCAAACCATCACAATAGCCAAAACCCAAGAAATGTAATTTATTTCCCCAACTGTTGACCAAATATTCACCGCCTGATTTTTTATTAAGCAGTAGTAACGATTGGGCGGCGCCGATATTTTCATCTTGCTCTAATACCTTTACTAGCGGTGTTAAAAAATTACCGACAGCTTTAGTGTCTTGATTTAATAAATAAATATAATCAGCGCCTTCGTCAAGTGCATATTGCATTCCTTGATTGTTACCTGCGGCAAATCCGGTGTTGGTTTGATTGGTAATTAGATGGATATCGGGCCTTTCTTTTAACCAAGCTAAAGAACCATCAGTAGAATTATTGTCTACGACGACTAAATTAACAGAGTAATTGTCCGTTTTAATTTTTTCTAGACTAGAAAACAAATCGGGCAAGTATTTTTGTCCGTTATAGTTAACAATAATAACAAATACTTTAGGCATGCATTAAAAGCGTTAGGTTAAACTTGTTTCGGCATCTAGACCCTGAAACCTTCCTTCGTTAAAATTACGGAGGGCAGGTAAATTCAGGATGACGGCGCATTGGTAAATAAATAGAAAAATACAACATGAAAATTTATTTCAGATTAGCCACCACGTTATAAAGTAGCTTAGCCACAGTAATAGGCCCCACGCCGCCGGGAGTAGGAGTTACTAGTTTGGCTTTACGCGCCACCGCTTTAACATCAACATCGCCGCAGATTTTTCCTTGATACATAACAAAACCAGCGTCAATTACAACAGCTCCTTTTTTAATCATGGAGGCTTTAATTAAATTTCTTTTACCAACAGCGCTGATTAAAATGTCTGCTTTTCTAGTGTGAGAAGCTAAATTTTTTGTTGATTTACCGCAAACCGTGATAGTCACCGGCAGTTTCATTAAAAGATTAGTTAAGGGACGACCGATCAGCCAGCCGCGGCCAACCACCACAATTTCTTTTCCCGCGATGGGAACTTTATAATATTTTAAAACTTCCAAGATAGCCGAAGGCGTAGGCGGTTCTAATTTGTTTTCTGCGCTCGCTAGTTGCCCTAAAGACGTGTAAGTTAAAAAATCAACATCCAATTCTGGCGGTATGGAGTTTAAGATTTTTCTGGTATCCATTTTACGGGGCAAAGGTAACTGCACAATCAGACCGCTTAATTTTTGCCTGCTTAGGGATTTTATTTTCTTGATTACTTGGGAAGTCGTAATCGTATTAGCTAATTTATAAACCGAAACTTCAATGCCAATACGTTTGGCTGCTTCTTGTTTGCGTTTTATATAAGTCAATGAAGCCGCGTTATTGCCAACTAAAATAATAGCCAATGAGGGGCGCAATCGGAGCTTAACTATAGTCGCCTTTGCTTGCCTTAGTATTTGTTCAGCAATCTTTTTGCCATTAGCCAACATAAGCTTATAGTAGCAAAATTTGGGGTTTTTTCAATAAGTTACCGATATGGTTACATTTATTAATATAATGTAAAATAAGTATGAAGAATAAGTTTGTATAACTAATTAATATCAGATTAGTACTGGGAATAGTATCATGATAAAATCAATAAAACAGTTAGTAACCCCATCGCCATGTAGGCAGTTATTGAAAAAAATTTATTATTATCCCCGTATATTAAGGGCAAAATTTGTTTATCAAAAAAATCCGAAAGGTCCTGATTATTTACCTTCAAATTTAATTGATGAATGGAAGAATGTTTTTGTACCGGTGGGCGAGTATGATTATAGCCCCCAAGGGTTGCTGGAGCGTGGCTTAATTAGAGCCAATTCAATTTTTCCTTTACTAAAAAATTTTCCAGAGAAAAGGACTTTGGAAATTGGTTGTATGGACGGTATGACTTCAGCTGCTTTATTAAAATTGGGGGGTTAATATTGCTACGGGGATAGATGTGGAGAATTCTCTAGTAGGTAAAGCTAAGGAGATGGGGGTTAATTTTGTATTAAGTTCAGCCGAGTCAATACCATTAAATGATGAAGGTTTTGATTTAGTTTTTTCTTTCAATGTTATGGAACATATTGATAGGCCGGATTTGGTTATAGAGGAATCGCGCCGTTTGCTTGTTTCTGGGGGTTATTTTTTTGCTGATTTTGATCCTTTATATTATTCGGCCCGTGGTTTACATGCTTATCGAAAAATAAATATTCCCTTTTGTCATATTTTATTTAAAGAGGCTGATTTAGAACGATATGCTAATGAACATAATTTACAGTGGGACGATTTGCCATATGTTAATAAATATTCAGCTGACCAATTCAGAACAATTTGGAAAGAGATGAGAAAAGGGTTTGAAATTTTATATTATAATGAGGGATATGATCCAATTGATATCTCGATGATTAGTAGATATGCATCTTGTTTTTGTAAGACTAAATTACCATTTGATAATTTTATCATCAGTCGGATGACAATTTTAGCTCGAAAGAAGTAATAAGATGCTGGTTAATTTAATTTTTTTATTTATTTTAAGAGGGGGTATATGGCGTTTTCTCCGCCTCGAAAACGATTTATTTATAAGGGGAAAATAAATACATTAACATTGTTTAATTGGGTAATAAATTATTTTTGAAGATTCGGTAAAAGCTAGATTTTTTTACCCATTGACAGATAATAATCATTCCTATATAGTAATAAATATGAATAACTATGATAGCGAAGCGGATGTAATAGCACAAAAATTAAAACACGCTAAGTTAAAAATCACTCCACAAAGAATGATTATTTTAAGCGAACTTGCAGATAACCACGATCACCCTACCGCCGACGCTATTTATCAAAAAATTAAACAAAAATTGCCCAATATTTCATTTGATACCGTTAATCGAACCTTAATTGCCTTTACACAAAGCGGAATTATTAAAATTGCCGAAGGACAAGGTGGAGCAAAAAGATACGACCCGATGACAGAACCACATCACCACTTTCATTGTGTAAAGTGCAATAGAATTATTGATTTTACAAACAAAGAATACGATAGTATTAAATTGCCTGAAAGCATTACAAATAAACACCAAGTATTTGGGCAGAAAATAGTTTTGGATGGCATTTGCCAGGATTGTAAAAGTAAAAAAGATAATAAAGGTCGAAAATAATTATTAATTAATTGAAAGGAGGTGGAATATATAAAATAAAAAATATCTAAAAATTACTTATATTTTCAATTTTAGAAGTATAACTAACCTAATTATTATTAATTAATTGAAAGGAATTTATTATGAAAAACGAAAAATACAGATCAATTGTGAAATTGGATTTTCAATATGCACACAGATTTATGAATTATCCAGGAGAGGCAAGCTATCTTCATGGACATTCTGGATTACTAACGATCGAAATTGAAGGGGAGTTGAATGAACACAATTATGCCTACCCAGTAAAAGAGGCACAAAAATTAGCATGGGCAGTAGCCGATAACTTCCACCACGGAACGATTTTTCAAGAAGGTGATCCTTTACTTGACTTAGTTTTGCAGGGATATGAGCAAACAGGAATGAAGGGTACAACAAATAGATTTGGGAAGCCTGCAAAAGCTCTCAACCACGAGTTGGTAAAATCGTTTCCTGAAAGCAGAGTATCTGTGAGTAAAGGACCATCTACTTGCGAATGGTTCTGTACAGTATTTTATGAATTATTAAAAGAGAAGTTGAATATTAAAAAAATAGAATTCCGTTCTTCTTCGTTGAACTGTGCATCAAAAGAGTTTTAGTCTTAAAATAAAAAGCAGGCAAGGCGGCGTAACAGTCGTCTTGTTTGCTTTAATAGATAATCATGTCTATAATTTATGTAAGCTGTATTAATACTGACATTTAAATAGGATTAGAAAGAATTTGCTCAAATATCTACTTTTTAATGAAAACGGAAAAAGAAATTTGAAAATTTTTCAAAAACAATTCCGACTGCTGTCGGAAAAAAGAAAAGCATACATCATATAACACGGCATATCTGGTTACGGCTCTTTCGAGAGCCTCCACCCATATTTTACTTCGCTTTGCTCCGTAAAACATCAGATATGCCGAAACGTTATCGGAAATAATTAAAAGTTTTTTATCCCGCCACGGCGGGATATTATTTTGGGCTATTTTTTATTTTTTTACTATTGACAAAATTATGAGGGGGGGGGATAAGATGTGAATGACTATCATGGTGATAGTTAAATTGCTCATTTCAAACCGAAAGGAGGTGAATGCCATGGGCAGACTGCAATCAATGAACTACTGGAACAAACAGGTGGACAAGAAATTTCCTCGCAGTGCGCAGGGTGTTTTGTGTCCTAATGTTACCATCGCTAACGCTCAAATCTCTGCCGATTCATGCGGCCAAGGTTCGTGCAACTGCGGTGGTGGCTGCAACGGAGAGTGCTCCACGTCCTGTGAAAGTTAACGGAGCCAAAACGAAACGAGGGGGGAATAAAAAGATCTATTATTTTCCCCTCTCATTTTTTCCGACATAGAAAGGAGGCTTAAAATGCCAAGATCGTTCGGACTTCAGTGGCACTTGACCAATGAATGCGATCAGCGATGCCAGCACTGCTATATTTGGCAAAAACATGAAAAAGAAGGATTGCGATCTACGCCAACCGTCAAGCAATACCAGATGATTATTGAAGATTTTATCTCTTTTTGTGGTGAGATGGATGTGCTACCGTATTTTTCCATCACCGGTGGCGACCCCCTGCTTTATTCGCAAATTTGGGATGTGTTGGAACTAATTCACCAAAAAGGAATTGGTTTTACAATACTGGGAAATCCTTTTCACCTAACAAATAAGGTGGTAAAACGGTTAAAAAATCTTGGTTGCGCAAGTTATCAAATGTCCATTGATGGACTTGAAAAAACGCATGATTCCTTACGTAAACCAGGATCGTTTCGGGCGACATTATCTGCATTGCCGATTTTGCATCAAGTAGAAATCAGAAGTATGATAATGTCCACCGTATCCTTGCTCAATTACAAGGAACTTCCGTCAGTGGCAAGGCTTTGCGTAGAACATAAGGTGGGCAACTTTGCTTTTTCCCGTTACTGTCCAACTCGCAGGGATACAGAACACAGTATGTCGCCACAGCTCTATCGTCAATTTCTTGCTGATATGTGGAGAATTTACAGTGAACTGGTTGATTGTGGCACGAATTTCGCGCTCAAGGACCATCTCTGGACAGCTTTTCTTTATGAAGAAGGGTTGTATAAACTCTGCGAAATAAAAGACGTGGTGATTGATGGTTGTAATTGCGGGATTAAGCACATGACTTTACTGCCAAACGGGACTGTTTACGCTTGCAGGCGGTTTGAAAGCATGGTTGGCAAAATCGGCCAGCAAACTTTCAAGGAAATTTTTCTGTCTGCAGAGATGGAGAAATATAGAGAAATTGAAAAGTTGGCTGGCTGCAAAGATTGCGAACTTCTCAACTATTGCCGTGGCTGTCACGCAGTTTCCGCCGGTACAACGGGAAACTTTTTTGACAAAGACCCTCAATGTTGGCGATGTTGATTTAATAGCGATAGTTACTAAACCAGTGCTATCGCTTTTCTTTTATTAGCAATTTTTGTATAATATTAAGTATGAAATACAACCAAATCTATAAAAATAAAAATGTTTGGGGTACTCAACCAAACGAACTTTTGCAAAAAATTTATGAACATCTTAAAGTTGGTTCATATTTTTTAGATTTGGGTTGCGGACAAGGCAGAGATTCTTTATTTATGTTAAAAAATGGGTTCAAAATAGATACGGTTGATAACTCGCAGGAAGGTATTAATAAAATAAAAGAGTTTGCTCAATCAAATAATTTGTCACTTGTTAATATAAATTTATTTTGTAGTGATATTAGGAATTTTAATATTTTAAAAAATAAATATGATATAATCAACGCTTTTAATTCGTTACAATTTTTACCAAAAAAAGAAACTTTAAAAATAATTGAAAATATTAAAAACAATATAAAAGGTGAAGGATATGTTATTATTTCCGCATTTACAACGGATGATCCGCTCTATAAAAAAATGAATACTGAAAAGCGTTGTTTTTTTGAACCACAAGAATTAAAAAATATTTTTTTTGATTTTCATATTATTGAATATAAAGAAAAAATTATTGAAGACAAAGGACATCCCGGCAGTCCCGAACCACATCAACATGGAGTTGTAAAAATAATAGCACAAAAAATAAAAAATAGCCCCAAATAATGTTTTGCTTCGTAAAACAAAAACTTTTAATTACATCCGATAACAGCGTGTATGCGGCTACGGCTTCCCTAACGATAAGCCATCGCCCATATCCTCGCTTCGCTCGGACATCGCATATACGCAAACATTATGTGAAATTTTTCTAGGGCTATATAGACCGAACATGTAAACTAAATCAATATGTCAGATCTTATTATCAAAAAATCAAAAATACACGGCAAGGGTGTATTTGCTGATCGGGATTTTAAAAAAGGAGAAGTAATACTGAAATGGGATTTGCGAAAAACAATTTTGAAGAAGGATATACACAAATTATCACCAAGAATTCGTAGAAATGTGTATTTATACAAAGGGCAATATATCGTGCCTTCTTCGCCTGGGATATATCTGAATCACTCATGCGACGCTAATACTACTGCAAAAAACGGGAGTGATATTGCTAACAGAAATATTTTAAAAGGCGAAGAAATTACTATAGATATGTCAAACGAAGCTATCGTCGGATTAAATATGCAATGTCACTGTGGCAGTAAAAATTGTAAAAAATTAATAAAATCTAGCGTTTAATTTCGCCCTAGAAAAACTACACATAACACGGCATATACGGCTACGCTCCCGATGGTCGCTTCGCCCATATTTGGCAGGTTTACCGATATTATAAACCTGCCAAACATCGCATATACGCGAACGTTAGGCGACATAAATCTGAGGTGGTAAAGAGATGAATAAAGATAGAAAGGCTCAATTACATATAGACGTATCTATGAAGAAGAAAACAGGGAAGTGCATTATGACAAGATGGAGTGTTCCTTTTGCTGGGTTCTTGCTTGCTTTGATGGGAGGAATTTCCTATGCCTGGGGTGTTTTTGTTATTCCTATGGAGAAAAGATTTGGCTGGACCACAGCGGAGGCTGCTCTACCATTTACCGTTTTCATGGTGATTTTTGCTTTGGTTATGACTCCCGCAGGAAGGCTTCAGGATAAGATAGGGCCGAGAAAGGTTTCCTCAATTGGTGCAATGCTGTTTTTTATAGCTTACAGCTTGGCTGCATTTGTTGATCGTTTCCCTCATCCCTGGTGGCTGATTATAACTTACGGGATTATAGGTGGAATAGCCTGCGCCCTGACTTATGCTTGTGTTGCCCCACCGGCCAGGAAGTGGTTTCCAGATAAACCAGGGCTTGCCATTTCATTTAGTGTAATGGGTTTTGGGTTGGCTGCTCTGGTCTTCGCTCCTCTCAAAGCAGATTATTTAATCCCTGTTCATGGAATAGAAGGAACCTTTTTTGTTATTGGCATTATAACTTCATTGGTGTGCTTTTTTGCTGCCTGGCTGATAAAGAATCCTCCTGATGGATGGACACCCTCAGGATGGAAACCTAGTAAGGACGCAAGGAAGACAACAATGATAAGGCGGGAGTCTACACCAAGGGAGGTTCTGAGGAATAATCTGTTTTGGCTTATATGGTCAATATTCGCATTAGTAATCACCGGAGGCTTTATAGCTCTTGGGCTTATCCCGTCCTATGGGGAGCGAATCGTTGGGCTAATGCCGGTAGAGGCTGCCTTGGCGTTATCCATATTTGCAGGCATCAATGGTTTTGGTAGACCGCTGGCCGGATTCTTAGGTGATAGATTCGGGGTAGTATGGGTTATGATTGTCACCTATATTATACAAACAATAACATTTCTTTTCT
>CAZMMW010000016.1:0-15281 GCA_964567515.1 uncultured Gammaproteobacteria bacterium
GCTCGTCCTTGCGTCAGCAAGGAAGCAAAGCCCGCAAAATTCGCAATGTTTAGATTGGTCGGGGTGCCGGGAATTGAACCCGGTCTACATGCACCCCATGCATGCGTACTACCGGTATACTACACCCCGATACTTTAACTTATAGCCAATGCCTGCTGGCTAAACAATTATAACCTTAAACTATTTTAAATAACTTAAAAAGCCCTATCCAAGGCTTGATACAATTGGAATTCCTGTTTTCCAAACGGGCCATAGCATTTTCAGGGTGAAAGTTAGAGCTATCAAACTCTCTCTTAAACCTCCAAAGAAAACTATTACGGTCGCCGGCGATTCTCATGATAATCTCAGGAGATAATCATAGAAGAAAAGCCATTGCATCAAGGTTGTAGAGTTCAATATATATCAAGCAAGCTTGGAATAGAGCTACTATTAGTATAACTCTATTAGTAAATACTAGTCAATATAAAATACAAAAATATTTCAGCTAAGTTAAGCTAAATACTAAAAAATAAAATTCTGATTTTGTAAAGGACCACAGGTAATGTCCACACACATATTGCACTTTTCAGATAATCTAAAGGGGTATAAAAATTATGCTCAAATCAACAAAAGCGTTAACCGTATAACGTGGTTAGGATATATTTGCCATTATATTTGTCATAAATAAAAAGGTTGCGATTAAGACAACCTTTTATTAATTAATTTCTATTTCTAATTTTGTCACGGGCCAAGATTACGATCGGCTGATATTAATTTTTTGGTGATGTTGTAGTGAGTAAGAGAAATCTTGCTATCACAATTATTACAATGCACATGTAGTCCACCTGACGGAAGCGCTTTTACAGACAATATGTCATCTTTCTTATTTAAAGGAAACAAACTGAATTCCGACATAGTTAAATCTGTCTTTTTTATAATTCTTGCTATTCTACACTGTTTACAATCAATGCCAATTATGTTATTAACGGCACTAAATCGAATTCTTACAATCCCTCTATTAAAGATCAAACAAGTTGGCGCTTCACCTAATATCTTATTAAGTTCATTTAAATTCATGTTCTATCTCCTTTTGTTGATATTAATTCATCTATAAAATTTTCAGACAACGGACGACTTCCGCCCAAAGAACTGCTTAGTATAGTTTCATGATAAGATATAAAATGATCCAACTGTTTTATATCAAACTTAAGAGTCTTGTTAGGAGAAGCACAAGTAGATCCAAAAGGTGTTA
Source organism: uncultured Gammaproteobacteria bacterium (assembly GCA_964567515.1). Taxonomy (GTDB): domain Bacteria; phylum Patescibacteriota; class Patescibacteriia; order Veblenbacterales; family UBA10138; genus JBBIVB01. Next base: position 1,232 of record CAZMMW010000016.1, read on the forward strand.
GTCCACAAGTAGGTGAATTAACATTACACCCTTCATATAGACACTCTAATCCTTGAGTGTTTTGATTGATAGCTAAAAAATGACCGTTATATCTTTTATGTATATAACGATACTTAATTTTGTCTCTACTCATTACCCCTCCTTTGGCGCTCTTAATTTTTATTATACCTGGATTTTTAGCTGGAACAGAATTTAATGCGCCAGGCGAACAAGGATACTCAAATGGAAAATCTATCCCCGACCCTTTTGTACAAGTTGAACATTTACCCCTCTCTAAAATCGTACCGCACTTAAGACAAGTTGCTGTTGACATAATTAATATTCCTTTTTGTTTGTGATTATGTTTTAGTTTATTAAATTTTTAAAGAACTTTCTTGTTTTTTATAACAACTCAACCACTCTGGTAATTTAGAGCGGTTGATGTGATTTTATTATCTAATTATATTTAAAACCTCAATTCAACCGCTCTGGTGCGAACAATAGTAATCCAAATTAAATCAAGCTTAGCTACTTGATTAAAAGAGAACGGCTGATAAGTAAAATTAGACATAATGAGGTTATTAAAAATATTCTAACATACCCAAAAATCTTGTCAAATTCTCTAGGTATATTTCACCACCAGCCATCTAAAGTTTATCGTCAGTTATGACACACTATCAGCTTCGTCTCGCCCGACCATAGTCCCTCGGTAACATCAAGAGACGAAGGCGGGTCAAATCTAAAATAAAAAGCGGCGATTTGATTTTACCGCCGCTATTTGTAAATTTATTCAACTAAAATTTTATCTAATAATATTTTAACTCTCTTGAATACTGATCTTGGTGCATCTTTTTTAGTTCTTCCTCAGTAAGTTGTCTATAATTTTTACTTTTAATTATTTTCGAGGCAGATGCCTTTTTAATTTTAGCCATTAATTTTCTCGGCAATACTTTCTTTTTGCTTTCCATATAACTCCTTTTTTGATTATAATTGATATTTAATTGTTAATTTTCGATTTTTATGCTTAAAACAAAAAACACTTTTCGCCTCCAATATCTCAAAATGAGATTTTAAGGACGAAAAGTATTTTTTATAAAAACTTTCCGCGGTACCACCTTGATTTCCGCCGACCGGCAGACGCTCTGTACTCCCTTAAGATTTTAGAGATATACATTAGCTCTGTAACGGGAGCTCCCGTTTCTGCCTACTTTAACTTCAGCAAAACAACTCCAGAGGGAACTTCTTAATTGTTTTAGCGGAAAAGGTTCGCAGTCTAGACCTCTTCTTCCTCAAAGCGCTTATAACAATAATACTTTCCTCTTTCTTAGTCTTTACTTATATTCATTTATTGTTAAATATCTAAAATTAGCTTACCCAAAAAGGTAAAAACGGTCAAATAAAATTATATCCGTTTCCATTTTTCTGACCAGGAACGGCCTCTGATAACTACACTGATAAAATTAAGAAACCACATAGACATTACTCCCAAATAACCATAACGCCGGAAACGCCGTGGCGATTCATAAACTACTAAGTCCCAAAATAATTTAGTTATACCAACTTGTTTCAGTCGCCTAAACATTTCATAATCCTCACCAGCGGACAAATATTCATTATAACCATCTAATTTATGAAAAGTACTGGCGCGAATAATCTGACAATTTCCCCGACCCATGCCTACTAATTTATTTTCCACCCAATATAAAACATTAAAACATCCTTGCCAAAAAATATCTGCCCAAGTTCTTTCCTGTGGATGAATTTCAATTCTAGTAGCAGCCGCTACTAAATTACTTTGTCTCATCTCATGCTTGATTTTAGCTAAAAAATATTCTACATCTTGCACCAAACAATCAGCATCAATAAAAACTAAAATATCGCCCCGTGCCCGCCAAGCGCCAGTATTCCTGCCGGCAGCAATAGTCTGCTGCTGATCTGGTCTTTTGGTTACTACGATAGCACCAAGTTTTTTAGCGATCTTTAAAGTGTTGTCAACCGAACCGCCGTCAGAAATAATAACCTCAGTACGATACCTTTTCTTAATATCAAAGGTAAATTGCTCTAACAGTCTAGCTAGCAATTTCTCCTCATTTAAGGTTGGAATAATAACACTAATCATACCTCCTCATTTACTATATCACATTTAGCAAGATAATAAATTTGACTTTTTAACCAAATCCTATGTCAAACATATCTACACTGATTTGCTAACTTTAGTAATCGACTTTCTGATTATATTTCAATTGGCACTATATATTTACTAAACCAAATCCAAAGCTTTAGCTAATTGTTTTACTAAAGATACTACTATCGGCGGCGGTAATAAACTATAACTATCATTTCCTTCATCATCTTTAATAACCCATTGCGACTCTTTGGTTTTAATTTTTCCTTCGCTCGTCTGTTCAAAATCGTAACCCGGAGTAATCTCATAATCATTAACTTTATCTGCTTCCGTTACCGGAATAGCATTACGTAAATATATTTTAGGTATGCCATGTAATTTGAGCAGCTGACCCATAATCTGATCATCGGTTTCTAAGCGCTCACGAATAGGCTCAATACCTAAATTATCACCTTCTTTCGGTACCATATGCGCATTTTGACAAGCTGAATTATCGCATTTTAAATAAAATTGCGAAGTTGCCTCGTCATAACCAATGTCTTTAGTCACCATTAATTTTAAATTTCTTGGTGTTTTGCAAACAGGACAAATTACCCGATATTTAATACGTTCATGAATAACCGAATTGGGCAAACTAATAAAAATCATTACGTCTGGGTCCTCCCGATAACCAATTAATTCCTTTAAAAACATAGAGTAACTAACCTGATCCAAAGCGCGAGGAAAACCATCAATAAAAACAGCCTGACGAGGTCGTTTGGAAATTTCGTATTTGATGAGAGCGACGATAAGCTCGGAAGATATTAATGAGGATTGGTTCCTGCCTAAGATTAAATCAACAGTTTCCTCTGGTGAGTGCCAACCACGATAATTTTTCTTTAAAAACTGAATCAATTCATTCTTTCCCTGCTCGTTTTCTACTAAAACATGGGCGTCTCTGACAATATCACCAATAGAAACATGCCCAATTTTATCGCTCCCCACCGCTTCCATAAATAACTTAGAATAAGTTCCTTTGCCGGAATTTTTTTTACCCAACAAGAAAGCGACAAAAGTCTTGCCTTCATCTAAATATTTTTTAATAGCCTTTAGTTCTAATCCTGCTTTAAGATCAAAATATCTTCTTCTCTCTGCCGGATCGTTTAAATTAAATTTGGGAGAATCAATTATTTTTGTTTGAGAAACTGGAAAATCATTTAGTTCCATAAATTAAATATAAAAAATAATCATTAAGTTAAGATAGTATAACACATCTAACTAATTTATCAAGTTTTAATTTTTTCTAAACCAATTCTGACCATTGCTAATAAAGGATATACTGCCGAGTAAATCAGTTCTTAAAACATTTATACCCAAAGCTTGCAACCGATTTAATACTTTTGAAGAAGGGTGGCCATAACGGTTATTAGCGCCTACCAAAATTACTGCCCAAGTTGGTGCTACTGCCTGCAGAAATTCTTTGCTGGAAGAAGTATTACTGCCTTGATGTGCCACTTTTAAAATTTGCGCTGACAAATTACCCTCTTGGATTAATATCTGTTCTACTGTCTGTGGTATATCGCCGGTCAGTAAAGTTGCTGTCTTGCCATATACCACCCGTAGAACAACAGAAGTATCATTTAAATCTTGCGCCCGTTGACCTGTTAAGTCATCCTCTGGCCACAAAATTTCAAACCTGACGCCATCGGAAAACTCTATATTATCACCTGCTCTGGCTATTTGATATGGAATATTTTTGTTTTTAATTTGTTTTAACCACTCTTCATAATCATTGGTAGTATGTAATACGCCAGTAGTCAGAATCTTATTAACCTGATACTCCTCTAATACCGCTAATAAACCGGATAAATGATCAGCGTGTGGATGAGTAGATACCACTAAATCAATAGTTCTATCACCATAAGGCAAACTCTCGGCTAATAATCTTAAAATTTTTCTATCAGGCCCCCCGTCAACTAAAATATGATAACCTTGAGGGGTGTTAATGAAGATAGCGTCACCCTCGCTTGTATCAAAAAAATAAATTTTAAGTTCATCGCTAGTAGAGTATTGCCAAAACCAAACACCAGCCATCAATAAAAAAACAACAGCTAATAAATACCACTTTTTCATATGGTTTTTAGTCGATACTTTTTAAACCACCAACCAAACCAGAGATAAACTAAAGTTACCACCAACCAAACTAACCAATCGCTTTTTACATAAGCTAATGGTAAAGTAGCTAAAGACTCGGCTACTATTTCTACATATCGTAAACCCAACCACACCGGTAAAGATAAAATCGCTAGTTTGTAACTGATTAAACTTAAAGGAATTAAACACAGACCTCCCAGCATAATAAAAGGAATAGCGGGCACTATTAATAAATTAGCTAGGGGCGCTATTAAAGAAATGCCAGCGGTACGCAATAATAAAACAGGCAAGGTGGCGAATGAAGCTGCCATAGTTTCAGCTACCACTTGCCGCAAATTTAAAATTTGTGGTATCAATTTAAACTGTTTAACCAACAATGGTGTTAAATATACCAAGCCGATCATGGCCAAAAAAGACAACTGGAAACCTAGGTCTGCAAGTAAATTAGGTGCTATTAATAAAATCCCTACTGCTGCCAATAATAGCATGTTAAGTGGCTGAGCCAAGCGTCCTAATAAACGTGCCATAATAACTAATCCTCCCATAATACCGGCTCTAATGACTGAAGCCTCACCTCCGGAAAATAAGACAAAGCAAATAATTAACAATATTACTAATAAACTGGCCCGCTGACGTCTGAAACCTAAAAAAAGTAACCAAGAAAAAAATAAAGCGGTGATAGTAGTAATATTAAAACCAGAAACAGCTAAAATGTGACTGACGCCAGCCCGACGAAAAGAATCCTGCAAAGAAGGTGGAATACCAGACCTCTCTCCCCATAAAATTCCAGCTAATAACGAACTTTCCGGTTCCGGCACTAAGTGCCCCAAATGATCTGATAAATAAGTTCGCCAAATTAATAATTTTTGTTTAATTAATGAACCAGCTGTACCAGGTAATGGTTTTACAGCCGGATAAGAACAAGTACTAAAAACATTTTTATTTTGCCAGTAACTGAATACTAACGGCACTAAAGCGCAATTAACTTCTACTCTTTGTCCATAATTGAAAACTGGATAACGCCTGGCCTTAATTAAAATTTTTTGCCAAGCTGGATTATCAACCTGAATAATATATTTAACCTGTCCCTCCTCTGACAAAGGCGCCTCGGCTATCCAACCAGTAAAAGCAACCTTGGTGCCATAAGGTACTCCAGTAGGCGCAATAGGTTTAACCACTTCCGCGCGCCATAGACCCACTATTAAACAAATACCAACTAACCAATACCAACGTATTTTTGGATAAAACCAACTAGCTACAGCTAATAAACAAACAGTAACACCCATTACCAGCTCTGATTCCGGAAGAGTAATAAATTGCCCAAAAATTATACCCAACAATAAACCAACTAAACACCAACGTAATATTTGAGCTGGCACCCATGCCTCCATATCTATATTGTATAAAAATTTGGTAAAATAAAAAACCGTCACCTAAAATTATATTTCATAGATAACAGTCTTAGGTGTTCAGTGATAAATTTTTACCTTGATAAAAAAAATCAAAAGGTTCATTGTTATCAAACCAAGATATCATCCGCGTGCCATTCTTGCGATCTAAAAATATTAAAGCTTGTGGATTCAGGAATGCTAACAAAGACCCTGGGCGATCTTCGCCTGCGGGTAATTTTCCTGGGTTGTTAATTACTAAATATTGTCCCCAGGATATACGCTTACCATTAAGGCAAAAAATTACTCCCACCTTCATGCCGGCTTTAAGCTCGGCAAATTTTAACTCTTTCACGGTTTTCTCTCCTATTTTTTTATTCTTTTTTATTTTGAGTTTTTAAATACTTTATCACTAACTCATCTAATTGTCCATCTAAAATTTTATCCGGTTGATTAGAAACAAAACCAGTGCGGTGGTCTTTAACTTGTTTATAAGGTTGTAATACATAGGAACGCGCCTGATTGCCCCACTCGGCTGATTTAAATTCACCACGCAATTCCTGCTTCTTTTTTTGCTGTTGTTGATGTTCTAGTTGCCACAATTTACTGCGCAAATATTTTAAGGCTTGTTCTTTATTCTGTGCTTGCGACCGTTCGTTCTGACAAGTAACAGTAATACCAGTTGGCAGATGAACCATGCGCACTGCTGAATAAGTAGTGTTAACACTTTGTCCGCCATGACCGGAAGACATAAAAGTATCAATACGTAAATCTTTGGAATTAATCTCCACTTCACCTACCTCTGGTAATTCTGGCAAAACTTCTACCAAAGCAAAACTGGTATGACGCATTTTTTCCGCATCAAAAGGCGAAATGCGCACTAAACGATGCACACCAGCCTCACCTTTTAAATGACCATAAACATAGCGACCTTTAATAATTATTACTGCGCTTTTTATTCCTGCTTCCTGGCCTGGTGATTTATCTATAATTTCTGCTAACCAACTTTTGCTGTCTGCATAACGTAAATACATGCGTTCCAGCATCTCCGCCCAATCCTGGGCATCAGTACCGCCAGCGCCAGCATGGACAGCTAAAATAGCATTAGCCTCGTCATAATGACCGCTTAAAAATTTTTTCAATTCAAACTTATCTAACTGTCCAGTCAGTTGTGAATAACTCTTTTCTAACTCTTCTCGTAAATTAACTGATTGATCTTGTTGATCCTCCTGTGCCAAAGCCAAATTATCAGCCACCTCCTGCTGTAGTTTTTGCCAATTAGTCAGTTCATCTGATAATTGATCATGGCGTTGATTTATTTCCCGAGCTTCCTGCTGATTTTGCCAAAAACCCGGCTGGCTCATCACCGCCTCTAGACTTTTTATTTCTGCTTGTATTTGTTCTGAGTCAAAGAAACCTCCCTAACTCGGCTGTCCGAGAGGCGAGTTCACGAAACCTTCTGACTAACTCTTGTTCTTGCATATAAATCAGTTTAGCAGAAAAAATGCTAATATAAAAGGGTGTTAACTAAGATTAAAATAATCCATATCCTTAAAACCACCTGGAAAACTATTTTGGACGCGGTTTTTCCCACTGTTTGTTTATCCTGTAAACAGGAAAATAAAGGCTGGTGCTGTGATGTTTGTTGGGCTAAATTAAATTTTCACCGCACGCTTCACTGCCCAGTCTGCGGACAAGTTGATACTTTGGGAAGATTTTGCCCAAATTGTCAGGCTAACTCCTCGCTGGCTGGTTTATGGCATAGCCAAAATTATGCTGATCCCACCGTGCGTTCTCTGATCCATGGTTTAAAATATAACGGCATTAAAGAAGTGGCTGGACAATTAGCAGATATTTTAACTATCACTTTAAAAATTTTCTCTTTGCCGCCAGCCTGGCATCCGGTGGCTAAACAAAACTGGCTATTAACGCCTGTTCCTTTATTCCGGCGGCGCGAACGAGAGCGTGGTTTTAACCAAGCTGCTGTTTTAGCTTCGCTGCTGTCTGTTAATACCGGTCTAACTTATACTGAACTTTTGTGGCGTACTAAATTTAAAACACCGCAGGTTGACTTGCCTCACGAACAACGTCCTCAAAATGTAAAAAATGTCTTTAAAATTAAACCGGGAGCCAAAATTCTAAACCAAACTATTATCTTAGTAGATGATGTTTATACCACCGGCGCTACCATGAACGAATGTGCTAAGATATTAAAGGAAGCAGGTGCGCTAGAAGTTTGGGGACTAGTGGTGGCTAAGGGTTAATATGAATTTTTCTATTGTAAAATTAATCAACGAGGCTAAAGAGAAACACTGGTGGCTAGAACCGCTGATTATTTTTATAATTTGGCGGGTATTGATGGAATTAATTGGTAGAATCGCTTTAGATCAAATAGACTACCTACCTCAACCTTGGCCCCACGACCCTCTACCTCCTTTGTGGGCTAGATGGGATACTGGCTGGTATTCATCAATTCTTACTTCTGGTTATCATCTACGCGAAGGAATAATGTCGAACGTAACATTTTTTCCAGTATACCCATTAATATGGAAAATTTTTTGGTTGATGCTACCAATTTCCCGCTTGGCCGCTGGCATATTAACTAGTAATCTGATTACTTTGATTGGTTGCCTTGTTATTTATCGCTGGCTTAAGGAGGTCTATTCAGAAAAAACAGCTCGGCTAAGTTTAATTGCTCTGTTAGCTTGGCCGGCCTCTGTTTCTCTAGTAGCGGCTTACAGTGAATCGGTTTTTATTTTACTAACCGCTCTGACTTTCTGGTTAGCTCACAAACAAAAATGGTTTGTTGCTTCTACTATGGCTTTACTAGCTAGCGCCACCAGACCTTTAGGTATAGTATTGTGGCCAACATTATTTATGCTGTGGCGACAAAGAGAATCTAATAAAAAATTAACCAATGCTTGGCCTGTTGTGTTGCTACCACCATTAGGCTTAATAATTTTCTCTTTATATCTTTGGCAACAAACTGGCGACTCCTTAGCTTGGTTGAATGCCCAACATTTAGCCGGCAGATCTTTGGCTTGGCCCTGGCCTCTGCTAAAAGCTTATTGGGACAATATTATCCACCTTGGTAATCTATGGCTATTACACCTAGAAGAACTCTTGGTTTTGATTTTTGCCCTGTTACTACTACCAGCGACAACTAGACTAAATAAGGCTTTTGGTATATTTACTGTGTTTAGTTTATTGCCTCCACTTTTTACTAATACCCTAACTAGTTTTCCTCGTTTTGTTTTAGTGATAATACCCATTTTTATAGTTATTGCTTCTATCAAACAACGTTGGTTGTATTGGATTTATCTAATACTCTGCTTGCCCTGGCTGGTTTGGAATATAATAAATTTTGTTACCTGGCAATCGGCTATCTAATAAATTGACAAATTAGGATTTTCAGCTACACTTAATTGAGCTTTTATTTAAAAGGAGGCGTGCCTGAGTGGTTGAAAGGGACGGTCTTGAAAACCGTTATACCAGCAATGGTATCGGGGGTTCGAATCCCTCCGCCTCCGCCATCGCCTCGCTGGGACTCGGCTATGGCGTGACATCATCCGCCAGAAACAAGTCTAAGCGGGTATAAAATATGCACTACGTTTATAGTTTAAAATGTAAGGGTGGTTATTATGTGGGCTACGCTAACGATCTTAAAGATAGATTAACTAGATACCAAAAGGATTACGTTCCAGCTACAGCCAATCGCTTACCAATAGAACTAGCATTCTATCTTGCGATTAAAGACAAAAACAAAACTTTTCAAATGGAAAAATATTTAAAATCAGATTCTGGCAGAGTATTTATTAATAAACATCTAATATAATTTAAATTTTAAACTTTTAGGAGAGGTGGCTGAGTGGTCTAAAGCAACAGGTTGCTAACCTGTGACCCCGTAAGGGGTCCCGTGGGTTCGAATCCCACTCTCTCCGCCAATTTTCAAAATTCGGATTTTGGGCGATTGTTGCCTCGCCCTACAAATTTTGGGCGAAATCAGTTCGAATTTTTTCGAAAGCACACCGCCACGATATTCTGTTATCGAGTATGACCCGAGTGCCTCTACGACCAAAAAACTTGAAATCAAAAAATTATGGTCACATACAAACACACCCAAATTAGTTACCTGACGCTGACTGTCACGCTGGCCACGCTGATTTTTTTTGTGTGGTCATATATTACGGCCGTAGTTGAGCCACCCTCGTACTACTCCGGTACAAATTTTCTTATTGCTGCCATAATGATTTTAATTCTGTTTATTCCTGCATCATTTACAACACTGACAACGTCTATTGATGAAAATTATTTTCAGATTAAATTTGGTTATGGAATTTTTACTAAAGCGTTTCCACTTAATCAAATAGCTTCAGCGCGATCAGTAAAGAATCGCTGGTATTATGGTTGGGAAACCAGGGTGTGGTTTTGGCCTTATATGTGGATTTACAACGTTTCCTGTTTTGACGCGGTTGAAATAGTAATGGGAAACGGAAAAATTTATCGTATAGGAACAGGTGCCACCAACGAATTAGAAGTCGCGATTAAACAAGCTATAAATACCAAATTGGAGTAATTTTCCTAAATCTTTATAATAAACTCATGCAAGTTCCTCACAGAAAAAGCGGACGATATACCCATATCAAACCTGACAATCATCTGACTTATGCCAAATTTGACGAGTTAAAAAATACTTTGACTAAATTAAAAAAGATCACCCGACCGGCGGCTATAGTTGAAGTTAAAAGGCTTGGTGAAATGGGCGACTTTTCCGAAAATGCCGCTTACTCCATGGCTAAAGGCCGGCTGCGAAAAATCAACGAGACAGTTGCTGAATTGGAAAATCAAATCAATAACGCCATAATTATAAAAACCAACGGCAAGCAAACAGTGCAATTGGGACATACTGTAACTATTGAAAACGAAGGGCAAAAAAAAGACTATCTGATATTAGGTTCGGCCGAAACCAATCCTGGCGCAGGAGTTATCTCTCATAATTCACCCCTGGGCCAAGCTCTTTTGGGTAAAAAAATAGGCGATGAAATAAAGGTAACTATTAAAAACAGGACTCTAAATTATAAAATAACCAATATCAAATAAAAACAACTATAAAAAATTACTCCTTTTTGATGGATGGATAACTTTATTATATAATAGCGACAAAAAACATCATGCCATTTAGTAAATAATATGAAACATCTACGAAAAATTGGCTATTGGAATTTTTAAGATTTTTGTCTTTGCTGGGTATCCCCGGGGTTATTACCCAGGATTGGCTGAATATGCTTTGATTGGTTTGGGTGGTTGGGTTTATATATTTTATCCCAGAGAAAAATTATAGCAAAGTTAAATTTTAATCATTAAACTTAAGGAAACAAAAAAGGGGAAATTTTACTAAACACTATTTTTTGGGGATTTGTCCTCTGGCTGGTTGGTTACATCCTAAGAATAATATTTTTTACTTTTGTTTTACCAGTAGCCGTCGGTTGGTATAAGAAGATAAAGGTCAATTTTTAAAAATATAAGTAGCAAAACTATGACTAATCAGGTCATCAAATTAACTGGCTATCCCCCTTTACCTAAAGCTACGGGGGCAATATTACGAACCGTTTAATCCTGAACCGTGGCAGGACAAAAAAATTATCTGGAAAGATAAGTTATTTGTAAAAAATAAGGTTACTAATTTTTTACATATTCCTCTAAATATAGGAAAGCGGGTTGTTAAAAATATAAAATTAATAGAGCAAGCTGGAGCTTAATCACCTTATCAACTTATATTAACTAATGACAAACCAGCTTGGAACTCCGATATTTATATTAATGCGACCAAAGACGTACCAGACACTCACATGGCAACGCTTTCCGGAACCTTCTTAACTAAAATTTTTGAAGGGCCATACAAAAACGCTGGCCAGTAGACACTAGAGACGAAAGTATATGTAAAAAATAAAGACAAAGAATTAAAAAAATTATATTTTTCCTACGCCAGCTAGCCTAAATGCTCTAAAGCTTACGGTAAAAATTATGTAGTAATTTCTACCCAGATATATTAATTGAGATAAGTGCTATAATAAAAGTATGGATTGGCCAAAAATTAAATATGTTGATGATGACACTATGCCTATAAAAAAACTCTTCCGTATGAGGGCCTCTTCTTTATTTATTGGACTAATCTTAGGCACTCTATTATCTTTTACGGCCTCGCGTTTTGAAGAGGTGTTAAGTCAAAATGTTCAAGTGGTTTTTTTTATACCTTTTATAGTTTATATGGCATCGGCAATAGGAATGCAAACACAAAGTATTTATATTCGTGATCTAAAGACTGGTAACGCCAATTTTCAAAAATATTTATTCAAAGAATCAGTCTTGGGTTTTTTACTCGGCGCAGTATACGGCACCTTGGGCGCTATTGTTACCTGGTTGTGGTTTCAATCAAATTCTATCGCCCTGACTGTAGGACTATCTCTGTTTTGTGCCATATTAATTGCACCAACGATAGCATTATTAATCACAGAAGTATTACACGAAGAACATAAGGACCCAGCTTTAGGTGCTGGACCAATTGCTACTGTTGTTCAAGACGCTCTGAGCATATTAATATACGGGCTAATAGCTTCGGCAATTATTTTATAAACTTGGACTAGACAATAAAATATAAAAACCAACCTATCATTAATGACCAGTTGAAGACTAATTTGATTATATTATCTTAAGTGTTAAAATCGAAATTAGCAGGTCGAAAATAATTAATAATAAATCTAAGATATTTAAGACATTAAGATATACAAATATGCTTAAAAAATATTTAATTTCTTCTCTAACTTTAGCACTTGTCATTACAGCCATACCATTATTCTCTATCAACCTAAGCCAAGCTGCGCCCAGTGTTGAACTACCAGAACAAGCCGGGGTTTATAATGTATCAGGAAACCCTCATTTAAAACTAAGAGTGTTTACACATCCTGCTAATAACCAAAATTACGGAAAAGCAGATAATCTAGACAAAGGGGGCAGCAAAAATAAACCCCTTCCCACACCCCCAACAAAAGTTTGTCAAAATACCGATACGGTTGATTTGCCTTCTACAACCATAGTAGATGGCGCGGGTTGGAAATTACCAGCTACTTGGACTTACTATTTGAATCTTAACAGTGTACCGACTACCGTCGGTTCAAATAATTTGGCCTCTATAGCAAAGAATGCTTATGCGAGCTGGCTTGCGGTACCTGCTGTTGATCAAAAGGTAATAATTATACCTGGCGGTGATACTACCGTCTCCAAAGCCCAACGTGATAATAAAAATATTGTTGCTTGGGGAAAAGCTCCCGGTAACGCCTTGGCTATATCTTATATTTGGTACAATACTTCCACTTTCCCGGCTATAGCCACAGAAGTTGATACGATTATGAATGTAAAATTTTCCTGGTATTGGTCAGATCCTAGCTCGTGGTCAACTGGTAAAACTTGTGCTTATAGTGGTGTTTATGACGCACAAAATATTATGACGCATGAATTTGGACATACTTTTGGTTTGGATGATGAATATACTGATGCTTATATAAATAACACCATGTACGGTTATGGGTCTACTGGCGAGACTAATAAAAATACGCTGACTGATGGTGATAAAACTGGCGTAGCTAATCTGTATCAATAAAATAATTTGTCTAAAAAATCACCTCGTACTGGAAGTGCGGGTGATTTATTTTAATTATAAAGAAAACTAATTGCGTTAATTATTAAAGGCGTTATAATCTAATCATGGAACAATTTTTGCAACAAAATACGTGGTGGATAATTTTACTAGCGATCTGGACCTTGCCCTGGAAAGCTGTAGCTTTGTGGAAAGCGGCTAAACTAGGACAAAAAATTTGGTTTATTATACTGCTAGTAGTAAATACCGTGGCTATACTGGAAATTATTTATATTTTCAGTATAGTTAAAAAACACGAAACTAAACCAATTCTACCAACAAATTAATCTCTCTTATAAATTGGCATCAATTTATGTTTGATAAGAATAAATTATCAATGAATTCCTTTTTAAATGCTTTGGGAACTGTTTTATATATAGCGCTGGTGGCTTGGTTGATGTCTAACGGCAATAAAATTTTCGAAAATAAACCAGAAATACTAAATGGCATAGGAATACTATTACTTTTTGTATTATCAGCTCTAATTACCGGCTTGTTGGTTTTAGGCAAACCTATTTACCTTTATTGGGAAGGGCAAAAAATAAAAGGTATAAAATTATTAATTGCCACCGCTTTGTGGTTAATTATATTTACCACTATTATTTTCATAATTTTAACTATTACCTAAAAGTATAAAGGGATAATTGAATGCCAAATTATAATGACTAACCATCCATAATGGTTGTCTTTTTTCTATTTTACAAGTAAAATACTATTATTCTTTATATGTCA
>CAZMMW010000017.1:0-15153 GCA_964567515.1 uncultured Gammaproteobacteria bacterium
AGAGCTCAAATGTAAATGTCTGAACAAGTGCCGTTTGGACAAAACAAAATAAAAAGGAGAACACAATGAACGGATTCACAGAACAAGAGAAACAAGAGATTGAAGAAGCTCTTAATACTGCTCGTCTTAAAGCAATACAAGACGGCAAACCGGCGGATGAAGTAACGAAGTTAGCCGATCAGGCGACGGAAGCTAAAAAGAAAGAGATTTTAGCACGATCGAAATCGGAACCTCAACCACAGGTTGATAAGAAAGCCCAGCACAAAACCGAAGCAGAAGCTAAACGTAAGGCAGATGAAGAAAATGAACGTAAAACAGAGGAACGTCGCAAGGTCGAAGAAACTAAGCGTAAAAATAAAAACACAATGTTCATCATAATAGCGATCATAGTTTTAATAGCATTTGTATTATGGTGGGCAAAATCTTGCGAACCAACTCCGGTTAAGGAATCAAAAATATCAACAGATTCAACTATCATCGATTCCAGTCGAACTCCGACAAATCTAGGGACTATCAATATTGTTACGCAACATATAATTGACTCGATTGCAGCAATGCAACCGATGAATCTATGGAATCTGATTGATCAATTAGATGGGCAGAAAAAGGTATGGGATGCACAAGTAAACGCGGTACAAGGAGTAACCGGAAAATTACATCAAAAAGCAATGGCTCTAACCGGCGGGACTGTTGGGTCGCTTCAAAATGTTTGGGGGCAAATCAATCAAATGTCACAACAACCGTCTACTACATTGTCTCCTACTCCTGAAATCCTTAATGAAATTTCCTCAAATGTAAAGGAAATCAAAAAGGGCTTAAAGGAACACCGAGCCGGTGCACGAGCATCACATCAACAAGCGGCGGAGCAACGAAATCGTATTGAAAACAAAATCTATGATCTTGATACAAAAATTACTTTAGCCAGGACTGAGTTGAAGAGAGCAAAAGAAGACCTTGAAACAGCTCTCAACTCTGGTAAAGCAAGCTCTAGTGATATCGATAACAAAATGACGAACTTACAACTAAGGTTGGAAGGGTTGGAGCGTTTACAAAAACACCAACAAGTGAATAAGTGAATGGAAAAATTCCATCACAAAAGGATTACCAATTGGTAATCCTTTTTGTTTTTCTCTGATACTTCTAATTACACAAATTACGAAAGTTTATTTTTCCCCTAGCTCCTTTTTGGCTCTGTTAATCAACTCTCGTGCTTTGAGGTTTTGTTCAGATATTTCAGCCTGCTCAATGAACTTTTGTGCTTTAACTATTTGTTCAGGAGAAACATCTTCATACAAACCAACTCTTGTTACGGTTGGTGGTTTAGGTGGTTCCGGACGAGATAAAATATTTTTTGCTAAACTCTCGGCTACTGTTTCACCTTTCGTGCCACCGGTGCCCAAGTGGCCACCGCATCTGGTATTTAATTCATTAAATAATTTTTGTACCGTGACGTCACGATAACCTCCGCCAAATTGTTTTTTCCAGTCTAACAAAGTCGCTCCGGTATCTAATTTTAACACCTTATCAATAGTGCCGTCAGGCAAGGTTCGCAAAGCCACCCCAATACCAGCTTTGGTTTCAAATTGGGTTTGTAAACCACTAAGTTCAAACCGTTCCTGACGAAATATATACAAGGCCTTATTATAAGCTTGGCCTATAGCTTCTTTAGTAAAGGCATTTTTATTATCAAAAGTTATTTGTATATTTTTTCCAGTTAAGGGCGACTTAACATTAGTTACCCAAACATCACCATCGGTGGGACGACCAGTCTCTAACAAATTATTTAGCAGTTTGTAATCTATAGCTTGCCAACCGGCCTGATGTAATTTTATCCCTTGTTCGTATAAATTATGTGCTTGAGTTTTGCTGATATCTGACAAATGGTCTTTTAAATAAACACCCAAATCGCGATCGCGGAGCAAGGTAGGAGTTTCAGAACCAAATTTTTCTACTATCTGATGTAATAATCTGGAGGAAGATTCGCTTAAATTACCTTTACCATCATAGGTGAAACATAGCACCCGTTCAATTTTTAATTTATCACCAGTAGCCCAATCTTTACCCACTGGTCCCAAAGCTTTATCAACTGACTTAATTCCAGCTGCTATTTCAGCATGGCCGTATGCCGCTCGATCAAAAAAATCTTCAGCTGTTTTACCGGCCACCTGATTATAGGTATGGAAAATCTCGCTCTTGTCTCCCACTACATAACTATCTGTTACTCCATCACCGTCAGTATCCATTGCATATAAATGTACGTCCTTGGATAGTGCAAAATACTTATCGGCGGTTATTTTAGTAGCCTGATTGGTTATTTCGGTAATGTGTGCACCCTTAGGCGCCCACGCATACTCACCTGTTTTACCAGCACCCTGAATTGATTCTATGGCTGCGCGAGCGACTTGTGCCACACGGCTTTCCGCTTGCTGGACTAATGTATCTTTAGAAAAATCCTCTACCGCCATCTGCTGGCCAAACTTCTGTTCATAAAAACTTTGATTTTTGGTTGTATAGGCATAGGCATCGGCTTTAGGAGTGACAACCTCTTGTGAATGACCTAACAGTGTATTCACCTTACTTTCAAAAACTGCCTGATCTAAAACTTTGAACGACTTGCCGTCCCAAGACATGACGTCTTTAAAATCAGCTGCTTTTAAGCCGGCTACATCATTGCCTTCAGCTAACTCTCTGATATTAGCCAGTGTGTTTTCTATCTTAGCTGCATCAGTAGCTGTAAAAATTTTGCCTTCTGGTTTATATAAATCTGCTACCACCCGCCGCAAACCTTGGTCTAGATAATCAATATCTTTACCTTTACCTACACTAAACTCTATTCCCTCGCCAGCAGCTTTACGACCAAATAATACTTCCGCTGGCGGAACCTTTTCTTGGGGTGTAACCTTCTCGGCTGGGGGAAATTCTTTGAGTGGCGGAGACTCTGTTGGTGGATGTTTACTGGGTGCTTGTTCTACTATTCCATGACCACCACGAAAATAGCTTATTATGGCATAACCTAAGCTAGCAAAACCGGCAGCCATACCAACACCAATTGCAGTCTGTTTAATCAATTTCCTTTTTTCTTGTGTTGATATATGACTAGCTCGCAGCTCAAGATAATTACCCAGTCTATTTTCTAGATTCTCTAATTCCTCATAGTT
This sequence comes from uncultured Gammaproteobacteria bacterium, assembly GCA_964567515.1. Lineage (GTDB taxonomy): Bacteria > Patescibacteriota > Patescibacteriia > Veblenbacterales > UBA10138 > JBBIVB01. Next base: position 3,159 of record CAZMMW010000017.1, read on the forward strand.
ACCAAAACCATCGACCGTTAGAGTACCATCTCCCTGCTTTAGAGATAATAACAATTTATATTGATTATCTAATTTATCTTTACCTGCGCCGAAATTAATTTGTCCCTTTTCTAACTTTAACTGAGTATAATAAAGCCTAGCCCCTAAGCTGCCTAATAATTTATCTTTTTCTTCGCCTGTTTCTACACTATTTATCTTACCGCGCAATCTATCTATCTTATCAATAAGTATCGAGACATCAACAAAATCTTTTTGAGCCGATTTGGCACGAAGTAAAGCCAGGGTTTCATCCAGTCTTTTTAATCCTTCTATATTTTTTGACCACTCATTATATAATTTTCGCAGTTGTCCACCGGTTTCACTGGAACTGTTTTCTAAATCAGAAATCATTTCTGGTTTTAAATCGCGTGCATCGTGGCCGGTCATCTCTTTAATTTGTGTATTAATCTCTTCTACTGCCTTCCTAAATTCTTTTCTTTGGCCAACGAATTGATCTTCCTTTTTAGCCTCCCCGACTTTCTTTCCGCGGCGCATAGCTTCTTCTGCCTCTTTAATATTTTCACAAGCCCGTTTATATGCTAACCGACCGCCAATAATAGCAGCTGCAGCCGGAACTGCTACCGCTCCTAAAATAGAAGCGGTTAAATATCTCGTACCAGCCCCAGCCAGCATATAACCACCTCTTTCAAAAATTGTACTATTTAAAGCCCGAGACCAAACTTCATCAGAACGTATTTCTTTTAACTTCCTTTCCACTTCGGGGTGGGTATTTAAGAATTGATTCATCTGCACTTTTTGATCTATTTCTTTTACTGTCAAAAGTGAATTCATTGAAGAATCAAATTTACTATCGAATAACTCTAATATTTCTTCACGTAATTTCTCATACTCATTATTGGCATCTTTAAATGCTTTAGCCTCTTTGGCAGATGCTCTCCCTAAAGACCACTCATAAGGAATTTTGCTAAATTTGGTAGCGACATTATTAAATTGCGTAATTTTTTCTTTCTCTTCTTCACTAAACTCTATGCCTTTTTCTTTTAATAAATTAGGAGAACAATAAAGTATTTCCAATCTGCCACCTTCTTTTATTTGAGCATCAAGACCGCTGGATTTAACTTGATCAACTAACTTTTCTAAAATCTCACCGTGGCTATTCAAGCCATCGTGAGCTATCTGCTCGGCTGTTAATTTTTGCTCCTTGGCTACATAATATTTCTTTAAAGCGCCACGCCACATCCTCTTAAGCCAACCCTGCTGTTCTTGTTGTAAATTATAATTATCTATAGCATCGGCCTGAATACGAGCTAGGGTAAGCTGCTGCAAATTTTCAAAAACTATAGCTTTTTGGCCTTCAGATAATTCCTGCCAACCAGCAATTGTTTCTAATTCTTCTTTCTTGATATTAAATGACTCTGTGAAATCAAACTTTTTCTTAGCATCAACTTTTTCTTTTTCTTCCTTTTCAGGTTCTTTGCTCTTTTTATCTACTTCTTCTTTGGTATCAATTTTCTTTTTTTCTTGATCTTCTACTTCTTTTTTCGGAACAGAAGTTTTGACGACGGCCTCTAATCGCTCCTTCTTTAATAAATTTAATTTTTCACGCAAGGCTTCTATCAACTCCTCTGGTCGTTTTTTACTAACATCTTCTTTAGAAAAACCAAATCCTCGACATACCATCGTTAGGTTTGCTCCTACTGACAGATTCTTACCTCCACGATCATAATCGTAAATAATTTTTTCAGCTAATTCTTCCAATTGTTCTTGACCCAAAAGCGTCTCTACTGATGGAGTCGCTTTTGGTGGTGATGCGCCTTCTTTTTCTTCTTTTCCTACTTTATCTTTTAATATCTGTAAAATTTCTATCGCATCCTCTTTTTCTATCTCTTCATCAGTAAAACCATAAGCTTTTAACACATCGCGAGAACGCCGAATAATAACCAAAGGCACACCACCCTCGTTAAAATCTTTAATAATCTGTTCGGCCTGATTTTGTATTTCAGAAGCAACGGGCGGAATCGTTTCTACAGTAACTGGTGGTTGACTTTCTCCTACTGCTGGAAAATCAACACCGCTAGCCGTCTCTTGTTCCGGCTGTCTAGTCAAAATTTCTTGCTTCTTAACTGCGCCTGCTTTTTCCCCTGCTTCCATTGCCTCCTCTATAGGTTTCTCCTCATCCAACGCTTTATTAAAAGCATCTTTACGTACTTGGTCTATAATCTCATTTTGCTCTGGTTCTAATACCGCTTCCGTCTCCGGCGGTTTTTCATTCTCGTTTTTAGATGACAATGCTTCCGGCTCTGTCTTAATTTCGGCAACTAGTGGTGGTTCTGAAGTAACTTCCGTGGCTGTTTTTTTAACTTCGGGCACTGTTTCTGGAGCTGTTTGAACTGCTTCTAGAACTGCTGTGGTTTCTGATCCTCCTGAAACTTTTTGTACTTCTAACTCTGCTACCTTTTGTTCCTGCGCCACCTGATCTTCTATTCTTTCCGCTTCACTTTGAGTCGTCCTTAATTCCTGCTGCGCGCTTTTAGATAAAGAATCAGTCTGTGCTCCTAAATTTTCTGCCACTGCCTTAACATCTAATTTCTTTTTAGTTTCTCTTAAAAAATCAAAAAAATCGCTGGCGGTAGATTTAATTCTCTCCAAAGCGCTCTTGGCGGCTGTTTCAATAGTTTCACGTCTTAAGACTCCTGCATCAATCTTGTTCTTTTCAACGTCAAGATTGCCTCCCTCTGGTTTATTTAATTTTTGATCTTCTTGCTCTGGCATGTTATTTTATTCTATTCGTCATCCTGAACTTTGGTGAAGGATCTCTTTATCTAATAATTGGGATTCTTCGGCTGAAGCCTCAGAATGACGACATACACGAAATGAATTTTGAGATGAGTTTAATAAAAATCTGACCCTATTCTTTGGCTTTAATGGATTTAGCTAGTTCCTCGGCTTGCGCTAATTCTACTTTGCGCATTGTTTCTTTAATTAATTTTTGAACATAAGTCTTGTGTTCAATCGCTTTTTGTTCAAAATCCTGACAAATTTGATCTAATTTTTGTTGATAGTCATCAGGCATAAATTAACCTAGTTTTTTAATATTATTTAAATATTCTTGACTTACTTCATCTAAAGTCTTAACCATCAATTCCTGATAATTTTTAATATGAGAATTGAAAAATTTTACCTGCTCAGCTAAACTTGGTTTAGAAGCCAGTAGTTCAGCAAACCTATTTTGATCTCTATTCTCCAATTTTTCTAAAGACACCAAGCGTAAACGTTTTTCTATCTCTAACAATAGTTCTGCTTTAAGGGCCAATTGGTACTCGGACGGTAATTTGTCACTATCTGATTTTTTTAACAAATCACTTAAATATTGATCTAAATAATTTTGATTAGTGGTTTCCATAAATTTGATTACTTAACGACTGGCTGACGATTCTCTATATACTTATTATAAATCCCTTTCCTGGCTTCTGACAAAGTTTCTTGATAAATATTCCGAATATCCCGTTGCTGCTCTGGCTCTCCCTGGACCTTGGCTTCCGCAGGCCAAGCTTGGTAAAGCTGGCGGCAATGATCAAGTATCTCGGTTTTTTGATCAGCTAAAATCTGATCTACTTTTGTTTCTAAATCTAAAAATTCTTTTAAATATCCCTGGGCTGATTCCACTTCTCCAGGAGCCACCTGATGCAAGATCTCTTTCAAATTAACCCGCAAAGGACTACCTTTGGATAACACCATCTTGCCTCGCACCGCAGTGCCTTGTGGCAATTTCCAATCTTTACTTAAATCAACCTCTCGCTTGACGGAGTTTACTTTAAATTCGTCTTTAAAAGGATCATAAATTAAAACACCGTCATAGCCATACGCCTTAGCCCCTTCGTGTCCGGCTAAATACTGCTCACCTTTAGGCCACCAACCGGCCACCGAAACTAAGTATTGACCATATTTGGTGTCAATTACCCGGCCATCAGCTTTGAGCTCCTCTGTTTTTTTCTTTAGGATTTTTTCAGCAAATCTAAAACGTTCAAATAATTTTGACTGGCCCCTAGCCAACGAGAATTTCTTGATCTCGTCAGAATTTAATTTTTTATCTAATAATCGGCGATAAACTTCTTGCCAAGACTTTTCTCTTATTGGCCAATTATCTTCTTTTTTAATTTCATTACCGCCAACTGTTGGCCAGACCTCATTCACGTGTCTATATAAACTATCAGTGTCTGAAAAATATTTAACCAGCCCCCTAAGGTTAGTACCAGCGTTTTTAAACTGCTGATGATTGACAATTAAATTACCATGATCGTCATCTGTGGCTATTTCAGTCAAAACTCGCAACGCCTGATTATTTTTATCAATAAAACCAGAAGCAGTTAACAGACGATAAATAATCTTAGCGCTAGAAGTTTCTACTAAAGTGCGCCCTCGGGAATGGTTATCTAAAAAGATAGTGGTTTTTCCTTTTTCTTTATGTAAACGCACACCACCAACGCCACCAGTATCAATATTAGTAACTCCTTCTCGATAATGACCTGGCGCAACAGGTTCAGCGTTAAGCGCACCCAAAATACCAGCCTGTTTAAATAAAAACAAAGAGATCTTAGCGTCTAAATCTGTTTCTTTTTTAGGTTGCCAACCTTTTTCTTTGCTGTATTCCCAAGAACCGCTATAAACAAAATCCTGCCAAACCTCGCGTGTGGCTTCAATAAATTTTTGGTTAGATTCTTTTATATCTTTGGCGTTCAATTGATTGTACTCAAAGGTTGGCTGTTCAATCACCGCTCTGGTTAAAAACTCTTGTGCTGGATCATAACCTTCCCCCCTTTTCCCGCCACGACCGCGGTTTAATTTATTAATAAAAAATTCTACTATTTTATCCCAATTACGTTCTACAATTTTTGGACGCAATTGTGCAAAGTCTTGATATTGTAAAGCTAAATTATTTAATTTCTCTGTAATTTTTTCTCCTTTCTGTGTTAGTAACAAGCGACGCATATCATAAGGCTCCATGCCTTGAATATATAAATTTTCTAGATATTTAAAAGCCGGCGTTTTTTCAATCCAATTACCGCCCTCACGATTTTGTTTTACCTCAAATGCTGACCTGTCTTTTTTGTTAGTATTTACAAACTCCTCATTTATCTTTGATACTTCTGGCTGGTAATCTTTAACATTAAGAGCAGTAACTACTGTTACCTCTGATGCTTTTGTTAATTTGCGATCACCTGTTGGTTGATCTGATCGTAAAATTACTCCTGATTCCATCCTACCTTCTCCTTCTAAACCCTGCTCGTTGGCCGTCTGTAACATGTCTTTTATAAATTGTTCTCCGACTTCATCCGGACAATCTACTGGTATTAAAAATTCTTCACCTTCATACTTATCTTGGTGTTTAGCGAAAAGATTAAGAAGTTTTGAATACCATGGATCCTGGCGCAATTCAAAAACTCTATGTAAACGCTTCTTGGCCTCTTCAAAAGTCCCACCCTTACCATCATCAATTAGGATAGTGTTGAGTTCAACTTCTCCTGATGTTTTTTCTGAAGATTCTACCAAAGGTATATTTTTGCTTTCCAAATCTAACTCTATAGGGAGCTTTGTTTTGTCATCAATAGAACCATCCGCCGGTCGCTGGGATATTTTTTCTTGCCGCCGGCGTTTTTGATTGTTATCAAATCTTAAAAGATTTACAAATTGTCGTTCACTTGATCCACCGCTCATAAAAGTTTTGGTTAAATAACACTAAAGCTTACTGCCAAGGTAAGCTTATTGTCAATAGTTTAAGTTGCTTTTCTACCACAAGCGGAAAACCGTTGCTTTTTTGTGACGAGAAGCCAAAAACAACGCCACTCCTCTTAATAAATGTATAGTTGGTTGATTGGCCCCGCGGCCACCTAAAACTTTCCATGATTTGGCGTATAAATAAGTCTTGCGAGCTCCTGATGATAAAAATCCTGGCTTCATCATAAATTAATTTTGCTTTTTATTTTATTATTTTATTATGCTTTTGATCCTGCTATAATTATTTTAGCACAAACAAACAAAAAAATCAACTCAAAATACTTACGGAGGTTTCCTATGTTTAAAAAAATATTTTTTAACAAATTAAAGATCTACTGCCTACTTGGTTTAATAAGTTTTTTGACACCATTGCGGGCACAATTTAACTATTCTGACTTTAATAATACTGCCGGTTTAGCATTAAAAGGCAATGCTACGGTTATTAACAACCAACTACTGCTAACATCGGCTACCAAAAACCAAAAAGCTGCAGTGTGGCATAAAACCCGTCAAGCAATTGATACTTCTTCCACTACTTGGCAATTTCGTATTAGCAGCCCAAGCGGACTCTCTCCTGGTGGCGCTGATGGCATTGTCTTGGTTATCCAAAATTATCATGATTCTGCTTTGGGTAATAGCGGCGGCAATTTAGCTTATAATATTCCTAAAAGCCTAGCTGTAGAATTTGATACTTGGGATAACAGTGAATTTAACGATCCTAGTCGGCCACATATAAGTGTGCAAATCAGAGGGTTAACCACTAATAATCCAAGCCATAATTATTCTTTAGGCTGTAAAACAGGTTTAAATAGTTTAGCTGACGGCGCAGTACATACTGTTCGTATTAATTATGCTCGACCTTACTTAAAAATTTTCTTGGACGATATGTTTACGCCAAAATTATCTGTAACAGTAAATTTAGCTGACACTATTGGCACTAGTGATCATTTAGCGTGATTAGAATTAACTTCGGCTACTGGCAATGCTTATGAAAATCACTTCATTTTAAACTGGTCATACGATAATGCTATTATCATACCAACGCCAATTATTTTCTTGCCGGGAATTATGGGGTCGCCGTTATATAATGGCGATCAAAGAATCTGGATTAATCCCTGGCAAATAGTAATGCCTGGAGATCTGTTTTTAGATGTCTTACAATTAGCAGATAATGAACAAAGCCCTTACTCATCTGACTATCATATTAGAACTACTCCTTGGTTTGGCGGACCAAGCGCTGAAACTGTATCAAGCGAATTGCCTTTGAAAAAATATAAGACCATTATTGATACTCTTAAAGGCCGTGGTTATAAACCAAACAACTGGGGCACGACTCACCAAGATGAATATTTGCATATCTTCACTTATGATTGGCGCAAAAGTTTAATTGATTTAGCTGATTCGTTGGCACGTTATATAGATAGCGTTAAAAAATGGACTGGCACGAAGCAAGTTAATTTAATTGGTCATAGTATGGACGGCTTGGTTGCTAAAAGTTATTTAGCTAAATATGGCGAAACTAACACCAACCAAATAATTTTTCTAGGTACACCGCATCTAGGAGCTCCAGAAATGGCTTACGCTCAAATGACCGGCTCTATTGTTAACTGGAAATTAAGATTAGCTGTTAATAAACAGGAAATCAAAAAATTAGCTAAAAATTTTCCTAGCTGCTATCAATTGATGCCAAACGAACAATACTTTAATTTGGCTATTAATAATAGCGTGTCAGTTGGCTTAGATTTATATAGTGGTTATATTAACACTATTCAAGGTAATATCTTGGATTATTATGCCAGTAAAAATCAATGGCTGTCTGCCTGGCGTGATGATTCACCTGAATTTAACGCTGCCTTGATTGAAGCTAGTGAAAATGTTCTAGATTATATTTGGCAAAGACCTATTGACAGCATATTGGTCTTTAATATCACAGGCTACGGTTTACCTACTATAGGCGAAGTGACTCCTTTTCCACAGGAAATCACAGTAGATGGCAAGCCTAGTTATTATGCGACTTTAGATGGCGACGGCACTGTGCCCTTACGTAGCGCGGAGCGTGTCAGTTCCGCAAAAGTCAGGGCTGATTATTATGCCAGAAAAGTAGGCCGCCTAGCATTATGCCAAAACAAAGAGGTGCTACACTTGGTGGCTAATCTTTTGCAGTCACCACCACAAACAGATCTAACTGGTTTTACTGAAATAAGCCAAGAACCGCCTTCCAGTTATAAAGCCAGTGGTTTATTCTTTAAACTTGGCAGTCCCGTACAAATACATATCTATGATGACCTAAACCGGCATACCGGACCTAACTCTGATTCTACCTGGGAAATCGGCATACCAGAAAGTTATGTTACAGCTGGACCTTTAAATGATCCGGAAGCAGAAAAAATCGTAGTTTTACCGCCGGGCCCAGAATATCGTGCCGTTATTTATTCCCCCGATAGCAGTACCTATTATTCCTTGACCTTAGATTATATTATTGATGGTAAAAAAATTAAATCATTGTCTTTTGACAGTATTGTTACACCGGCATTGGCTGTCAGTAGAATTGCTGTAAGCAACATCAATTCACAATTAAAAGTGGAGGTGGATACCAACCAAGACGGTCTTGCCGACTACTATGTTTACCCTAATTGTACATATGATGAATTTTATTTACAATCTGGGTGGAATTTAACACCGTTGTCTCTAATGATAGGAAAACTAACGGTCAATAATCTTTACCATCATGCTTCTTCTCCGACATTTATTTATAATAATATGTATTTACCAGTTGACTCGTTGCCCTACCAGTCAGGCTATTGGTTAAAACTGGCAAAAGCAGATACACTGCGTTTATTTGGTCGTTTGCGTCTAACTGACTCAATTAATGTAAATAAGGGTTGGAATATTATTGGTGCTATCAGTATACCTATACCGACAGCAACCATCACATCTCAACCGGAGGGTATTATTGCTAGTAGTTTTTATGGGTACAATAATAAATATTTTATAGCTGACACTTTAATGCCAACTCAAGCTTACTGGCTAAAAGTAACCAGCAAAGGCAAATTGTTCTTAAAATAAAACTTTTCAAACTCAAAGTCCGAAATAAAAATTTCGGACTTTTGTATTTTTATAACTATTCCTTATTGTTCTTTACCAATGCGGAACTAGTATTTCACCAAGTAAAAAACAATCAAAAAAACCAATCGTCCCGTTTCCCTAATTTAGTTGTTGGTAAAAAATAGTTAACATAAACTTCGACTTAGATATAAAACATATGGCTTGCAACTGCGTAGTTTTTCGCTAAGAGTACCCCGAGCCACTCTGTAGCTTTAGCGAAGGATGGCTGATCTCTCGGATTCAGTACCCCAAGAGTATGGTGCGTTGAGAGTTTTTTCAATGGTTTATTGGAAAACTAAATTTAGGCATGATGGTCGGGGTACAAAATACAAGGGTATTAAAATAATTTAAATCAGTCTAAATTTTAGCTTGTGCAAGTAGGGCCACCATATCATCCTGAAGGGTGATTTGCTCAAATTTTGTTTTTTGGACTGAAAAAATATCGTTTATTTCTTGTTGAAACAACACGATGTATAGCCAAATCTCGATACACACCAACCACATGTACATCTAGTGATTGTAATGTTTTAAGTATCCACTTTGGCGAGTAATATCGCTCAACGTGTGTTTCGTAATATATTTTTGACTGGCCACAAACATCTTTAGTGCGGACTTCAAATTCTACGTTTCATGATTTTGAATAAAAGGCATTCTTCCAAATTAGCTTATCGCCATTAAACATATAGGTGCGGCTATTTACTTCTTTACTGTCATCAGCAAAAGCTCGCTCACCGTTTACATCGAATAACAAGAGTCCGCCAGAGGATAATTGCGAAACTAAACGCGACAAGGCGGCTACAAAAATGCTTGTTTGTTGGCAAATAATTTAGAGAGTCAAAAGAACAAGTGATTATATCTGCTTTTTGCCGGCGTGGCACTGTAAAAGAAGTGGGTGAACCAATCAAAAAATCAATGCTAGGATGGTTAGATCGGGCTATCTGCAGCATGGCCGGAGAAACATTAACACCAATCGTGTATGCAATATTGTCAAGTTTAGCAGTAAGTCTACCAGTACCACACGCCATATCAACAATCAACGATGGTTTTATACCGAGGCGTTGAAATTGAATTTGCGCAGAACGAACCCAAGCAGAATACCAGTGCTCTGTCACCAAGAAATCATAGTATTAGGCTAGGTGAACATATGTTTGATCCATAATATTATTATTTTAAGTGATTTTTAACGCTTCAAGCTTAGCGCTTAGGCGATTTATGTCAAATGTTCAAGAGTGACCTATCACCGAAAATAGATTGGCTAAATTACACCCACCTTGAACCAAGTAACACAACACCCACGCCGTAAGGCAAGAGGTGTTGTAAACCGATATTTGGATCACCAGAATCATTTGGGTTACACCCGATAACCAAATTTCATGGCTGTATCTTTTAGACAAAATCCGAACTTTTTTCCGCGAAAACCCCGACGCTGATTTCTGAAAAAAATTCGCTCGGGCGGGCAAAGTTGGGGGAAGGAATTTTTGCCCGCCCTCACTTTTCCGCAGCCGAATTTCATACCAGTTGAAAACTGGCACGCCGCCTTAACATTGAATTAATTATCCTGGCTTGCTTTTATGTCCTCTCGCATTTCTTGCAATTTCTTTTGTACATCCCGGCTGTCTGACGGTTCTTCTTTTGTCAGGCCCTCAAATTCATTATTAGAGACGTCGCTGCTTTCATCCAAATTTAAAACCTTATCAAATTCATTTTGCAATTCTTCCTTCTGTTTATATTCTTTAATTATTTCTATACCTCGCTCGTTATCAATTCCACCGCAAGAAAATGTAAACTTGCCGGAAAATCCACCCCCTAAACCAGAGGTGTCCTTAGGACAATCTTTTTCAACATTAAAATAGTCTGGAGAAATAAAAGCGCCATCTATACTAAAGACAGGGCACATAACTTTGGCATCACCTGTTGTTTTATCAACACGATCTCCTGTAATGCCCATTAAAGATCCTGTGCTCTTTATTTCTACAACTACCCAGTCGCTTATTTTTCTCTCTGGAGCAGAATTGATTATTTTATTATTATAATCAATTCTGACCGGCGCGTTGTATCTAGTATAATATTCAACCGTTGTTCCGTTTTCTTCTATATCCATTATGCCCTGCCCGTCCGCCACCTGTATTTGAGCTTTCCCGGAATATGTATATTTGATCTTGCGTCCCAAAATAAGCAATTTATTCTTTTCTTTATCAAGAACGCTTATGTCTTCTGAAATGTATTCCATATCTCCTTTTTCAGATCCCAAAACAAAACTAGTATATTCGCCCCGTATCTCCTCATAGCCCTGGCAAAAAGAATATTTTTCTTCATCTGCAAATTCCTTGAAATCTTGCTCCTCAAGTTCCTGGCGCACGTTACCGTCCAGATGTACACCATCTTTTGACGCACGTTCAGAGCCATTACTAAGCAAGACGGCGGCGGCAATCGCTCCACCAAAAACCAAAACAGACCCGCCACTTAATAAGGTTTTTTTATCCATATAATTTATAGTCCGCAGACATTAGTCATGGACTCACAATCAAAAGCGTTAATCATGCAGTCCACTTTTTGCGCGTTCCAGCCGGCGCATTCTTTCATGCAAGAATCCGTGCCTTCTTGAAAAAGCGCTTCCGTGGCATTGGGAACAAGCGTCAAACATTTCCCCACATAACTACCGCAAGCCGCCTCGCATTCACTGGCATTTTTATCAACTAGCTCTGGTGTCGCCACCTCTGGTACTAATAAATCAGCGATCAATTCCGGTTTAGATGAAATCTCCTGGCAGGACTTAGAATCAGCTAAATGCTTTTTTGCCTCTTCGCTTAATTTTGCACAGTTGCTATTGCAAGCATCTTCGTTTATCAATGATGGGCAAGTTTGACTGGCTTCATAACAAACATCAGCGCAAGCTGAATTATTTTGCTTGTTTGGAGAATTGTCTCCCGCCATAAAAAATATGGCTCCGCCAATTACCACTACCCCCGCTGCTCCGATCAAAATATTTTTGTTCATAATATTTATTATTAATAATAATATATCAGAAGTATACCACACACTTTTTTATTTTCCAAGCCCCTGAATAGTTTACATTACATGGTGACACTTCTCTAGTACAATGGTGACACATGTT
>CAZMMW010000018.1:0-15101 GCA_964567515.1 uncultured Gammaproteobacteria bacterium
ATATGATAATTGGTCTAAAATGACAAATACGACGACTAAAATATCGTCATCTTAATCAAAATAACTATGGATAATGATAAAATACTTCAAAATCTAGGGTTTTCTGACAACGAAGCCAGAGTATATTTAGCTGCTTTGGAAACTGGTTTATCGTCTGCCCAAGATATTGCAGACAAAGCAAAATTAAAAAGAACCACAACTTATTCAATATTGGATGTATTAGTTAGAAAGGGTTTTGTTTTAAAAAGCCAAAAAGAAGGCAAAAATAGGTATGTAGCTGAAAGCCCTGATAATCTTTTGGGTATTTTTGACCGGTATCAAAGCGAGTTAAAAAAAGTCTTGCCTGAACTTAAAGCTATTTATAATGTTAAACAAGTTAAACTTAAAGTTTTGTTTTTTGAAGGCAAACCAGGAATTAAAAAGATTTATTATGACACTATTGAGGAAAAACCCGAGGTGATTTTGGAATGGAATACTTCTGAACTTTATAAAGTGTTTCCTGGATTTCCTATGGAATATCTGGAGATGAGGCGCGAGTATAATATTAGAGCCCAGCGTATCGCGCCTGATGATGAAAATTGGCAAGAAAGAAAAAAGAAAGACAAGGAAGATATTAGTATCACCAAATTATTACCCAAGAAGGATTATGAAATACCAGTAGAAATTAATGTTTACAACAATAAAGTGGTTTTTATGTCTTATAGCGATGAAATGGGTTTGATTATTGAAAGCAAAGTTATTGCCGATGCGATGAGAAAGATTTATAAACTGTTTTGGCAGAAGATATGAGGCCGTCGTGGAAATATGAGAAAAAATTATGGCGGAGAGGTTTTGGTTTGGTAGCCGGGGCGGATGAAGTGGGTAGAGGCGCTTTGGCTGGGCCGATTGTGGCAGCGGCAGTTGTTTTTTCTCCAAAAATTTTAAAATCTAAAGCAGCTTGGATTAAACAAATTAAAGATTCCAAAAAATTGAGCGCCATTAAGCGCGAAGTATTGTTTAAAAAGATTATCAAAACTATACGGGCTGGGTCTGTAGCGGAGATCCATAATAGAGAAATTGATAAAAGAGGGATTCAAAAGGCAAACATTAAAGTAATTAATCAGGCAGTAACTAAGCTGGCAATTCAACCAGAGTATTTATTAGTAGACCTTGTGACCGGTTTTAAGACAAAGTTACCGTTTGTTTGTGTAGTTAAAGGAGATAGCAAAATTTTTTCCATTGTCTGTGCTTCTATAATTGCTAAAGTTCATCGGGATAAACTGATGAGAGACTATCATCAGAAATATCCAAAATATGGTTTTTTAAAACATAAGGGTTATGGCACCACAGAACATCGCCAGGCTATAAAAAAATACGGCCTTAGCTCGATTCATAGAAGGAGTTTTAGATTAGTATAATTTATTTAACTATGTAAAATCTAACTTCTGGTTTTTGTTAATTTAGTGCTATAATAAACTTATGTTAAGTAAATTAGTGCCAGCTAAATTATTAAATCCTCAAGAATTATTAGAAAAACAACTAGAGGTTAAACTTGGTAATTTTGTAGGAGATTTAGGATGTGGTGGCGCTGGTTACTTTACTATTCCAGCTGCTAAAATTGTTGGTAGTCGCGGTAAGGTTTATGCTGTGGATATTTTAAAAATGGCTTTAGAAGGAGTCAAAAGTAAAGCCAAACTGGAAAATATTTTAAATATTGAAACTATTTGGTCAGATTTAGAGAGAGTGGGAGTAACCAAGGTTATGTCGGATACTTTGGATAGCGCTTTATTAATAAATATACTATTTCAAACTAGAAATAATCAGGCTCTATTAGAAGAAGCTAAGAGGTTACTTAAAGCGGGTGGTAAGTTATTGATTGTAGATTGGAAGATAGAACCAACACCCTTTGGTCCCCCGGTTGCTGATCGTACTACACCAGAAATGGTACGTGAGTTGGCTGTTAGATTGAATCTGCGGGAAGAAAAATTTTTTGATGCTGGGCCTTATCATTACGGTTTTGTGTTTATTAAATAATGATTAATAAATTATGATGGCAAGATATTTAAATTGGTCTTACTGGTTTTCAAGCTTTGCTATACCTTTTACCGAGCAGGTGGCCGGATATTTTTTATGGTTACTAATAGTTATAGGGGCGGCTGGGTTGGCGGCCAAGATTATAGCTTGGCGTACCAAAACTTCACCTTGGAGTAAATTGTATAAGAGAGTCGGTAATTTATTTTTGTTCGAAGCTGTGTTGTTGGGTATTAATTTCTTTTTTACCCAAACCAGTACACCGGTTTTAGGCTCGCGTTGGTGGTTTGGTTTGTGGATTTTGGTGGGTATTATTTGGGTGGGGCTTATTTTGCGACAGGCTATTTGGCGTTTACCTAAAGAATTAAAGGAACGGAAAGATCAGCGGGTATTTGAAAAATATCTGCCTAAAAAGCCTAAATCCTAATTTTATAAAATCCAAATTTCTAAATTCAAATATCAAAACAATACCAACAACCTAATTAGCAAATTATTATTTAGATTTGGGATTTGATTTGGCATTGTGGTTTCGATGTTTGAAATTTATTACTATGTCGCATTTACGTCAACAATTAGGCCAGCGGGGCGAGGTTTTGGCGGCTGATTTTTTAAAACAACAAGGAGTGATTATTATTGATCGTAACTATCATTTTGGTCGCTATGCAGAAATTGATTTGATTGGTAAAGATCAAGACGAGTTGGTATTTATTGAAGTAAAAACTAGAAGCAGTGACGGTTTTGGACACCCCGAAGAAGCGGTAAATAGATTTAAACAAGACAAGATTAGACAAGCTGCGGAAAGTTATATTTTAAACCACCCACAACTATCATCTAAATATCGTTTTGATGTAGTAGCGATTACTTATTTAGGCAACGAACCACAAATTAAATATTTTAAAAATGTAAGCTTAGCAACCTGATGTTTTACATTTTATTTGTATGAATCCAATTGATTTGGCCATAGTAATTTTTTACATTTTATTGCTTTTAACAGTTGGAATCATTGTTGGTTTAAAAGAAACCGCTGAAGATTTTTTGATACTTTCTCGGCGCGCAAAGGTTTTGCTGGTTCTTTTCTCCATGATTTCAACTTAGGTTGGCGTTGGAACATTTGTTGGAACTGCGGCGGGCGGTTATGATACTGGAATTTCCGTTGGATTTACCGCCGCAATAAGCGCGCTTGTTGGGGTTCTTGCTATTGCACTTTTCGCGCCGACTATCAAAAAATTTGGTGATAAATTTCAAGCTCATACTATTGGTGATTTTTTTCGCGTTAGATATTCAAAATCTAATCAAGTATTAGTCGGCGGTATAGTTCTTCTTTCTTATTTTCTTTTTACCGCTACGCAATTTACAGGTTTGGCAATGCTTTTGCATCTCTGGACAAATTTAAGTTTTGAAGTGTTAATTGTTTTGGCCGCTCTTACGACAATTATTTACACGGCTTTTGCCGGAATAAAAAGCGATTTTTATACGGATGTCATTCATTTTTGGGTTATGGTTTTGGTGCTTTTCGGAGTTTTACTGCCAATTACCTTAAAATCAATCGGTGGCTTCGGTGGTTTGTTAGCTTTGCCGCATTCTTATTTTTCACCTTTCGCATTTGGAGGTATTCCGTTTTTTGTCGGTGGCATAATTTTCGGAATGGGTGCCGGATTTATTGCCATGGAAATTTGGCAAAGAATTTATGTGGCCGATAGCCAAAAAACTGCAAAAAGGACAATGGTGATTTCAATTTTGTTTATCATGGCATTTTATCTGCTTTCAATGTTTTTTGGCATGGCCGTAAAGATTTTATGCCCCGATTTAGCAAACAGAGATTTAGCAATCTTTACTCTGATGAAAGGACAATTGCCAACCGGATTTTTAGGTTTGGGTGTCGCGGCATTTTTGGCAGTTTTCATTTCATCTGTAAATACTATGATTATGGTCGTTACGGCCACGCTAACAAAAGATTTTTACAAAGGACTAATTAAGCCAGATGCAACAGATAAACAAATGCTCACCATGGGCAGAATTTTAACTTTTGTCGCCGGACTTACTGGCTT
This sequence comes from uncultured Gammaproteobacteria bacterium, assembly GCA_964567515.1. GTDB lineage: Bacteria > Patescibacteriota > Patescibacteriia > Veblenbacterales > UBA10138 > JBBIVB01. The sequence goes on from CAZMMW010000018.1 coordinate 4,059, forward strand.
GGGTTTTGCTTTTCTAGTCAGGGATATTTTAACCCTATCGACCACGGCACTTTTTATGTTGCTCGTATTTTTGCCAGCAATTCTCGGTGGATTCTTTTGGAAAAGAGCTACATCTACCGCTTCCTTTTTCTCAATTCTGCTCGGCTTCCTTTCAGCACTTTTGTTTCTGCCAAAAATACCGAACACGGCATTTGTTCCTGGTTTTATTATTAGTCTAGTGGTTTTTATTGTGGTTTTTCTTTTCAGTAAACATTCTGAAAACGAAACAGTTTCATTGTTATGATAGATTTTCATATATCTGGTTGTATTAAATTTAGAACGTTGACATTTTTTTGGGCAGGATCTATAATGTTAATAGACTAGTATTTTTATACTAGTTATTTTTTAAAGCTTAAATTTATGAAACAAGCATCACCTATTACTCAAGCTATTGAACAAATTTGCGAAGAAAAGAATATTCCCGTAGCTTCTGTTTTGGAAACTATTGAACAAGCTCTGGCCGCGGCTTATCGTAAAGACTTTGGACAAAAGAATGAGAATACTAAAGTAGAATTTGATTTGGCCACTGGCGCCTCGCGGGTTTTTGATGTTAAAACTGTAGTTGAGGGACCGGCTGAAGGCGAAGAAGCTATTAATGAGAAAAAAGAAATGTTGCTAGTTGATGCGCAGAAAATTCAGCCCGATATCAAAACCGGCGATCAATTAAAAACCGAACTTAAAGTGCCGGCTGATTATGGTCGTATGGCGGCTCAGACAGCCAAACAGGTTATTATTCAACGATTGCGCGAGGCAGAACGTAATGTAGTGTTTTCTGAATATAAAAATAAAGAAGGACAAGTTGTTTCTGCTACCGTTCAGCGAGTAGAAGGTCGGACTGTTTTTGTCAATTTAGGTCATACCGTGGCGGTGATGCCTTATGGTGAACAAGTGACCAGGGAACATTATGTTCCTGGACAACGTTTACGAGTATTCTTATTGGCGGTTAATTCTTCTAACAAAGGTCCGGAAGTAATTGTTTCGCGTGCTCATCCGGAAATAGTTAGGCAATTATTTACTATGGAGGTGCCAGAGGTAGCTGCTGGAGCAGTAAATATTAAAACTATTGCCAGAGAAGCTGGTAGCCGTACTAAGATTGCCGTGACTGCTCAAGATGAAAGTATAGACCCCATTGGTTCTTGTGTAGGCCAGCGTGGTACCAGGGTACAAACAGTTATTAGTGAATTAAACGGTGAAAAGATAGATATCATTTCTTGGAGTGATAATATGGAGAAGTTTATTATTGCTGCTTTATCTCCAGCTAAAGTACAAAGTGTAATTTTAGATGAAACGAATCATGCTGCTAAAGTAGAGGTAGCCCCAGATCAGTTAAGTTTAGCTATTGGCCGTGGAGGGCAAAACGTTCGTTTGGCAGTAAAATTAACCGGTTGGAAAATTGATATAGTGGGTGCCGGCGGTCAAACCGTGGCTATTAATAATGAGGAAGAGAGTAGTGTAATAGGGGGACTTACAGTTGATAATATTAGTAATTCGGGAGTAGAGGAAAAACTAATCCCAAACACAAACAAAGAAGAAACGGTTGAGGATGATGTACAAATTAATAGCGAAGTTGCTAAGACCGCAACCGCGTCTGATATAGAAGAGGAAGCGAAATGATTGGTTGTTTTTTTAAATCTTTTATTTTAAAGTTAATATAAATACAGAGATCAAATTTGATCTCCTTTAATTATTAAATATTTTTATCAGTTATGTTATTTATTCCTATTATCTTTTCAGTCGCTGCCTTAGCTTTTGCCTGGTACCTTATCTATTGGATCAAAAAATGTGATATGGGAACCGCTAAGATGCAGGAGATTTATATGGCTATTAAATCAGGAGCCAATGCTTTTTTAAAAAGGCAAAATAAGACCATTGGTTTGATGGCGGTGGTTTTAGCTATTTTATTGTTTGCGGCCTATGCTATAAGCGGCAAAACCGTTTTAGGTTTACAAACCTCTTTATCTTTTATTCTTGGCGCTTTATGTTCTAGTTTATCTGGTTTGGTTGGTATGTGGATCTCGGTCCGCTCTAATGTGAGAACGGCTTCGGCAGCACAAACTAGTTTTAGCAAAGCTTTAACTATAGCTTTGCGTGGCGGTGCTGTTTCCGGAATTACTATTGTGGCTATGAGTTTAATTGGTATTAGTGGTTTGTATTATATTTACACTTTGTTTGGTTATACTCCAGAAGAAATTCCTCATTTATTGGTGGGATTTAGTTTTGGCGCCAGTTTGGTAGCTTTATTTGCTCAGTTAGGTGGTGGTATTTATACTAAAGCCGCTGATGTGGGTGCCGATTTAGTGGGCAAGATTGAAAAAAATATTCCTGAGGATGATCCTAGAAACCCAGCAGTGATTGCTGATTTGGTAGGAGATAACGTTGGTGATTGTGCTGGTCGTGGCGCTGATTTATTTGAATCTACTGCCGCTGAAAATATTGGCGCCATGATTTTAGGCGTGGTGCTCTATCCATATTTTGGTGTTAATGGTATTCTTTTCCCCTTAGTAGCCAGAGGTTTTGGTTTACTGGCTTCTATTGTGGGTGTCTTAGTAGCGAAAGCCAAAGAAGATGATGAGCCACTTAAGGCCTTGAACAAAGGTTATTTTGTTACTAGTATTTTGGTAGCCATAGCGTTTTATTTTGTGACAATGCAAATGTTACATAGTATTTTATTCTTTTACGCTGGTTTGATCGGTTTAGCAGCCAGTTTGGTGTTTGTTTTTGTTACCCAATATTATACCGAGCATAAATATCGACCAGTGCAAGAAATTGTTGAAGCTTCTAAAACTGGACACGCTACTAATATTATTGCTGGTGTGGCAGTAGGTTTGGAATGTACGGCAGCTACGGTGGTGACTATATCTATTGCCTTGTTAGGATCTTATAAACTGGGTGACATGACAGGTCTTCCGTCTGGTGGTCTTTATGCCACTGCCGTAGCTACTATGGGTATGTTATCTACCGCTGCTTACGTTTTAGCTATGGACACTTTTGGTCCGATAACTGATAATGCCGGTGGTATTGTAGAAATGTCTGGCTCTTCCGAAAATGTTCGTTTAATTACAGATAAACTTGATTCAGCCGGTAATACTACTAAAGCTTTGACCAAAGGTTATGCTATGGGCAGTGCTGCTTTGGCTGCTTTTTTACTATTTTCTGCTTATTTTGAAGAAGCTAAATTATCGGTTGTTAATTTGGCTAAGATAGAAGTTTTCGTAGCCGGATTATTTGGCGCTATGTTAGTTTTCTTTTTTAGTTCCTTAGCTATTAGAGCGGTGGGCAAGGCAGCCTCTAAAATAGTAGAAGAAGTTAGACGTCAGTTTAGAGATAATCCTGGTTTAATGCAGGGTACCAGTGTTCCTGATTATGCTAAATGTGTAGATATTACAACCAAGGCTGCTTTAAAAGAAATGGTATTGCCTGGATTATTAGCTGTTTTAGTACCGTTAATTATTGGTATGCTATTAAAAGCAGAGGCTGAAGCTGGATTGATTATGGTTGGCACTATGGTTGGAGTATTATTAGCGACTGTGCTTAATAATAGTGGTGGAGCTTGGGATAACGCTAAGAAATTTGTGGAAATGGGCAACGCTGGTGGCAAAGGCGGAGAGGTGCATAAAGCTACGGTCACTGGTGACACGGTCGGTGATCCGTTTAAAGATACTGCCGGTCCGTCTTTACACGTGTTAGTAAAGTTATTAGGAACCCTGTCTTTGGCTTTGGTGCCTTTATTTCTCTAATTATTTAAGCTTTTATTTACCATCTGATAATTTATAGTTTTCGCTATAAATTTTTGGATGGTAATTTCATAGAACTAGTTTATTAAATTTATCCTATATGCAGATAGAGACTAAAAAAAAGATAGGCGGAGAAATAGAATTGGTTTTTAGTTTAAGTAGTGAGGAATATGATAAATTAAAAAAACAGGCAGTAATCAACGTTTCTCAAACACATAAAATAGATGGTTTTAGACCAGGCAAAGCGCCTTGTGAAGTAATAATTAAACAATTAGGCCGAGAAGAATTACAAGACGAGGAATTGATCTTAGCTGTCAAAAAATATTATTTGCCTTATATTGCTGAACATGATTTAGAGGTGATAGGTAAACCACAAGTAAAAGCAGTGAGCACTGAACCATTTGTTTTTACTGTTAGTTCTGCATTGTTACCAGTAGTGGATTTAGGACAGTGGCAAAAAATTAAATTAACACGTCGGCCAGTTAAGGTGACCACCGAAGAGGTAGAAAAAGTTATTAAAGATTTACGTCATGGTCGTGCCAGTGAAGTTTTGGTTGACAGGGAAACCAGAAACGGTGATTTAGTTAAGTTAGACTGGCAGATATTAGTTGATGCAATAGTGATAGAAGGCGGCCAAGTTAAAGATTATTCATTAATTTTGGGTCGGAGCAATTTACTACCAGGTTTTGAAGATAATTTGTTAGGTTTAAAAGCTGGTCCAAATAAAGAGTTTGAGATCCTTTTTCCTGCTAATTATAAAAAACATTTAGCCGGTAAAAAAGGTTTGGTTCGGGTTCAGATCAAGTCAGTTTATGAACGGATATTACCCGAGGTAACAGATGATTTCGCCAAATCTTTGGGTAAATTTAACTCGGTTGGTGATTTACATTCTAAAATCCAGGATAATTTACATAAAGAAGCTGAATTAACCGAAGAAGACAAATTAGAGCGGGAATTATTTGAAGAATTTTTAAGGGTCGCCACAATTAATAATATTCCCTCTTTTCTGGTTAGTAATGAACAAGATCAGATGGTAGAGGAATTAGCTCGAGCAGTAGAACAGAATGGTTTGGAATTTCAAGAGTATTTGAAGTCTTTATCCAAAACCAGGGAACAGTTAAAACAAGATTTTACCACAACAGCCACTAAGCGAGTTAAGGTTACTTTGATTATTCGTGAATTGAGCAAACTACATAATTTAGTAGCTGATGACAAAGCAGTAGAAGAGCAGATTACTGCAACTAATCAATATTTACAGGATAATGATACTCGGCGCGATTATTTTAATTCGGAAGCCTACCGCGATTATATACGCAATATTTTAACTAATCGTTTGGTAGTAGAATGGTTGAAAGATAAATTAGTCGTTAAAGAATAGTAAGAGGTCATTAAGATACCTTATTTTCAAAAAGAATATTTTTATTATATGCAAATACTCCCAGCGTTAAGCTGGGAGTATGTTCATTTTTTTTAAGTTCAGCTAAGCTTAAATAGTATGCTATTTGGTTCTCATATTTCAGCAGCCGGAGGAGTGGAAAAGGCGCCAGAACGGGCGGCTCAAGTTGGTTGTGAAGTTTTTCAATTTTTTTCTCGTCCTCCCCAAGGCGGGTCAGCTTTAAAATTAACTTCGACCCAAATCCAGCAATTTAAAGATAATTGTAAAAAATTTAAACAAGCGGAAAGTTACATCCATACGCCTTATTATATTAATTTTGCTTCTACTATTCCGCGTATTCGTTATGGTTCTATCAGTGTCGTACACAATGAACTAGAACGCGGGACGCTTTTGGGTTGTAAATACGTTATAACACATCTAGGATCTACTAAGTTGGTTGGACCAAAAATCGGTTTTCATAAAACTTGGCGTTCAATCCAGCGGATTTTGGATGGTTATAAAGGAAATTGTCAGCTGTTATTAGAAATATCATCAGGCGCTGGCGATTTAGTTGGTAGTAGGTTCGAGGAGTTAAGGGATTTAATTAAAAATATTGAAAGTGTGGTTAAATATAAAGATAAAATTGGTATTTGTCTGGATACTTGTCATATGTTTGCAGCTGGTTATGATTTACGAACAGCTGCGGCTGTAAAAAAGACTTTAGATGAATTTAGTAAAAAAAATGATTTTAAATACTTAAAATTAATACACGCTAATGATTCCCGAGGTGAATTAGGCGATAATAAAGACAGACACGAACATTTAGGACAAGGGAAAATTGGTTTGGGGGGATTCAGATCTTTAGTTTCAGAGTCGCGTTTACAAAAGATAAATTTTATTCTGGAAACGCCCAAAGACAAACCCCAAGATGATTTGAGGAATTTAAATATTTTAAAAAAGTTTAGGCACAAATCCTAAAGTTATAGATTATATCTATTTTTAAATACTTATCCTTGGGGAAAAGTTTCTTCAAAGATAGTTTCCCATATTTTTGATTTGTGCTGTAATTGTTGGCATTGGGATAACCACCTTGCTTTAGCTGAAGCGTTTATTCTAGTTAAAGCAATGCCTTTTTCGGGTTGACTATAGGAAGACAGAGCACCATTATATTCGATTATTTTTTGTTTAATAAGGTTATGAAGTTTCTGACGATCGCCCTGCGCTTCCTTGATGATTGTCTCAAAATTTTCCACAGCATCCATCAGTAAGTTTCTTTGGTTAAAATGAGGTGAACGGCCGTCTTGATCAGAGGATTGGTGTTCGCTTTTCATAAATTCTTCTTCCGCAGCTATTTTATCTCGTAAACTCTTACGCACGAGTTCGATAGGTACTTCATAATGCGGTAATTCTCTTTCAAATAATTCTCGCATAGGTCTTTGATGAGTTTTAGAATTTTTTATATGGAATTAAACCCATGGTGATCCTGTAGTAATAATCAAACTAATTCTTTTCATTAAAATAAAACCATAACCCCATGATACCACCAACCAATAAGGTATGCCCAAAACATCTGGTTGGGTAAAACTTTGATAGCCACTGACTTGGGTGCCAATAGTTTCAATTATAAAACCAGCTATCAGGCCATAAAATAAAATATAAAATTCTATTTTTTTATCATGACCAGCGGCAATAATTATTAGTACCATTATAGAATAGATTGCTAGCAATAATAAATTATTTTGCCAAAATAAATAACTCAATAGAATCCCCAGCGCTAAGGGCAGGGAATGGAGTATTAGATTGGTCGTTTTATTCATAATACTGGTGCCCGGGGGGAGAATCGAACTCCCACAGCCTTGCGGCCAACGGATTTTAAGTCCGTCGCGTATGCCAGTTCCGCCACCCGGGCTGAAATATCTTTAATAAATCCATTGATTGATGGAGCGGGTGAGCGGAATTGAACCGCCTTCTCAACCTTGGCAAGGTTGCATAATAACCGTTATACGACACCCGCATTATGTTCACGCGTTCCAATAATATAGCAAAATAACCAATATCGTCAAGACTATTAGTCTAGATACATTTTTACTTTCTCTGGGATAATCTCATTTGAACTGATGATTTTATAGCGATGAGTATTCCCTTTAATGATATTAATACATTTTTTAGTCAGCTAGCAGGCTTCGGCTAGTATTTTTATGAGTTCTTTGTTGGCCCTGTCTTTGACAGGTTTACTTTTAAGCTTGATAGTCAATATACCATTACGCCAACCAACGATTTCGCTACGTTTGGCGACAGTTGTTACCTTGATCGCCATCGCGACACGCCCCAATGCTTGCCATCGGGGAACCTTTGAGCTTGATATTAATTTGGAAAGGCGTAGTTATTTTATTAGTTTAAGTAACTCATTATGAATTTTGCTATTGGAGGCTATTATATCATGAGAGCCAAAGTGCCAGTCTTGTCCTTTAAAATCGGTAACTTTACCACCAGCTTCTCTGACTAACAAAACCCCGGCTGCCACATCCCAAGCGTGGGCGCCAGGAATAATTATAGAATCAGTGCGTCCAGACGCTACTAAAGCCAATTCTATCGAGGCGGCTCCAAGCTGCCTTACTTCTAAAGCTTTTTGACGCATTGTTTTTTCTATAGCCAAAGATTTCATAATATCTTTCATAGTTGAACCATGACAGTAGGTAATAAAAGATTTTTTAACTTTTTTAGTTTTAGCTACTTTAATTCTTTGTCTGTTTTTGTAAGCGCCATGATTAGCTACGGCAGTATACAAATTATTAAGCACTGGCGCATAGACACAAGATAAGACAGGTTGATCTTTTTTAACTAAAGCAATAGAAACAGCAAAAATTGGACTGCCGATAGTAAAATTAGTAGAGCCGTCTAAAGGGTCAACTATCCAAGCAGAATGAGAACTCTTTCCCACCCAACCAGCTTCTTCTGACAAAATAGGATAAGAGGAATATTTTTTAAGCCAATGTAGTATAATTTTTTCTGCGCCAGTATCACCAACAGTAACAATCTGTGTTTTGTGCTTGAGATGATAATTTCTTAAATTAGTGGTTTGGTAGTGTTTTTTTAAGAAATTTCCTGCGGCCTGGGCGGTTTTAATAATTAATTGTAAATCAGTCATAATTTTTCTTGGTCTTTCTAGATTAACATAATTTGTTAGTTATTAAAACGACCCTTTCCTAAAGTGGTCGTTTTAAGGATTTTATTTTTATCTAATTGTTAGGTTTTTTAAAGAAATCAGGATCAATAGTACGTTGGAAACAGAAATTACCTTCGGGATGTTGCCAATAATTCGTTCCGGATAAAGAAGCTTCGTTAGGCATAGGATAGACTACCGGAGTGTCAGTTGGTGCATTACGGCTTGATTTATTGAAGGTGGCGCACAAACGGAAAGTATAAGCGCTATCTATATAGTATTCGTATTTAGCACCCGATTCTGGATCAATAGGCACTTTAATATCCCTCAAGGTGTAATTTAAATCAGCCAATTGAGTAGGTAGTTTTTGTTTATTTTGCCAATAGTCAATTATTTGCCATTGGATACTTTGTAAATCTTGAATACGTTGTTCGTCAAAACGGTAAAGTCTTTCATTACTAGGTGAACCAACCATGAAAAATCCGATTATAATGGTAGCAATAACGATGACAATGATACTGTAAATGAAATATTTCATATTAATCTTCCTCTTGTTGTTTGATTTGCCAAAAATAATGAACAAAGATAGAGGCAGCTACAAAAAATACCGCTAGTACTTTTAAGACAAAACGACCAGTTAATTCTCCTCCCAAAAAATTATAAATTAAACTTACCAGATCCCCAATAATAATCAAAACGGCGACAAAGAGGGTAAAATAAATTAACCAACGTCTAATACGCAGCTGTTTTTTGGACGGATCTAGTTTATATCTTTTTGCTAGATACCAACCGCTTAGGAGATAAGTCGGGAAAACTACGAGCAAAGAAGCCAATGACCATCTAATTTGTCTCAAATATTCATAGTGTTGCCATTCGTAGGAAACCTGATTTAGTTGATCAGGCAGCCAGATGTTAATATATTGAAAAATTAGCACCAAAAAACTAATGGCACTAAAATAAAGAGCCAGGATTGATAATAAATGTAGAAAAAAATCTTTAGGTGGGGTTTTTATTTTAATTGATTGTTTAGCGTTGGGCATAGTAAGTTACAATATAGCAGAAAAATAGTTTATGATACATTAGTATTCTTTTTGGCTTTTCTTTTTTCCCACCAATAACCAATAATGATTATTAAAACGGCCGCAGCGATAAAAAAGTAGCCTAATAAATTAGAAGTTGATTTTTTAGGTATGTTCACATCCTGTATTCCTGCTACACGTTCAGGAGTCGACTGATCAATTATTACATCTTCTGTTTGTCGTGGCCACAGTTTGAATTCATTATTATTTACTACTAAAAATCCGTTGGCTGTTATTTGGTTGCCTTTTTTTATATTAGGCCAAGAGCCATTATATTTGAGTACAATTTTGATACTTTGACCATCTTGAGTTAAAGTAAGTGATTTTTTATCTATTTTAGATATCTCGCCAGTTAAAGAAATTAGCCAGCCGGCATGACTATTGGTTAAGTCTTTGATTTTTAGATTAATTGGCTTAGGAATTTTAGCTTTTGACTCTATTAGAGAAATGTCGATAGGAGTTTTTACTAGCAATCTGGAACCATAACTGATTGTTTGTGATACAGCGCCTCGGGCTGATACCAAGTCGCCAATATTTAGTTCAGGCCACTCGCCTTGTGATAAAGTTAGTTGTAAACCTGATCCAGCTAAAAACAAATCTCGACCAAAAATTCCTGGTTTAACTGCTACATAACCTTGAGTTAACACCTTGGTGCGGCTAGATAATTTTTTTACCTCATCTAATTCCAGTACAGTGATGTTAGTATTTGATTTATTAGTATTGGAAGTTTTTATTTGATTATTCAAGGAATTAACATTGGCAGCAGTTGGTTTATTGGCTGGAGAGCTATTTTTAGTTTTTGGCGTGCCATTAGGTAATAAGCTAGTGTGCCAATTTGTATTGTCTAAACCAGTTCGTTCTAGGGTTTGTTTAGTAGTATTATTGCCACCTCGCCAGCCAGAACTTTGATTAAAATCATCTATAATATTTCCCAATTGATCTCTAAGGATTAACTCTTTGCCAGTATTGCTTAAAGCGCCAGTATAAATTAAATCAGCTGTTATCTGGGACACGGTTTGATCGTCAGTGCGTTCTAATAGATAGTAACCTTGAGCCGGTATGGAACCTTTTAGATTGATATTAAGCGTACCAACCGTAGCTTTTAAAGTCCAGCCAGTTAGATCTATTATAGAATCGGTAGGATTATATAATTCTATCCATTCGTCATTAGCGGAAGCGGTGGTACCCATCCAGGCAATTTCATTAATAATAACTCTTCCGCTAGCAGTAGTAGGCAGGGGTATAATAGTATAAAAAATAACCGTTAGCATTAACAGTTTGTTGATTGATGTGGTTAATTTCATAGTCCTTCTTAATTATAAAGCTGATGGTATACTATTTTATTATAAGACCCCAGCCTTTATCTTGACAATGTGATAAAATTAGATTAGAAAGATAAGCCGGCAGGTGGTTGTTTTAAAGAAGGAATATTTTTATTTAAATTTGCCCCCGTGGCGGAACTGGAATACGCGCATGGCTTAGGACCATGTTCCCGCAAGGGATTAGAGGTTCAAATCCTCTCGGGGGCACCAAATTGGATTTCTCGCTTATATTGAATTTTCGGGACAAAACCGAATTGGCGGTTTTGAAAGAAGAAAAGAAAAAATTTTTAATCATTGAAATTCGTACCCAAGAGACGGCATTTGTCATCTC
>CAZMMW010000019.1:0-14813 GCA_964567515.1 uncultured Gammaproteobacteria bacterium
AACAAGGCAGCCGTAGCGGAAGCTGTGGCTGGATCACCTCCTTTCTAGGGAGATACCTAGAATTCCATATTTTATGGAATGAACTGGTCGATCCTGATTATATCGGGATGGAAACTGACAATAAGTTTTTCCTGTCACTTATCAGAGAGTAAAAAATCCCCGTTTTCAAATCGGGGATTTTTAACTAATTAATTATATAAAATAATATAAACCATCATGTCGTTTGCTAATAATATCCAAAAGCTTAATATTATTACCTTCTTGCGCAATTTATTCTTTATTAGTGGCGTACTAATCCCCTTCTTTACTGATTGGGGAAAAATAAGTTTTTGGCAGATTATGCTCCTGCAGTCTTGGTTTATTTTTTGGATATTTATCTTAGAAATACCTACCGGGGCAGTGGCTGACTATTTAAACCGCAAACTATCTATTATATTATCCTGTGCGATTGGAGTAGTAGGTATATTCATCTACACTACTTATCCCAATTTTTATATTTTCCTTTTAGGTGAATGGTTATTTGCTTTGAGCGTCGCCCTTATTTCTGGTGCTGATGAAGCTATGGTTTACGACACTCTTAAAGCCTTAAATCAAACTACGGAATCTAAAAGATCATTCGGAACATTTTTTAGTTATAAAATGATAGCCTTAACTGTCTCTGCTCCTATTGGTAGTTTTATAGCTAGCTCCTGGGGGTTAACTTATGCCTTCAGACTAATGGCTTTACCTCTTATTATAGCTTTTCTAGTAGCTCTAACACTTAAAGAACCGCCGCGTTTATCCAAAGAAAAAGAAAGCGAACGATATCTAAAACTAGTAACCGGCGGTCTTAAATATCTATATCAGCACAAAATACTTAAATTATTTATCATTGATAGTATTCCTATCGCCGCTTTTGCTTTCATGATAATTTGGTTGTACCAACCACTGTTACAAAAACTCAATGTGCCCATTGGCTATTTTGGTTGGGTTCATGCTGTTTTATGTTTAGCACAGATCTTAGTGTTAACAAATTTTTCTCGCCTGGAAAAATGGTTCCGGGGTAAACAGCGTTTCCTTAAATGGAGTGCCCTATTTACTGGATTAAGTTTTATTATCTTAAGCGCAAGCTTTAATTGGCTTATAGCCACAATATTTATTCTAGTAGCCGGCGCCTTTGGTTTAACACGCGATCGTTTATTTAGTAACTATATGCACAAACACATAGAATCAGATAATCGCGCTACTGTTATCTCTGGAGTCTCAATGCTAAAAACTTTACTACAAGGAATAATTTATCTGCTAGTAGGTTTAATTGGTGCTTGGTCAATAAATTATACCTTTCTCTTTGTTGGCCTAGCTATTATAACCCTGGCTTTGTTATCACAAACCGAAGAAAAACATTTTATTGACTAAATTTATTTGTACATTTCGTCTACCCATTTTCCTAAATCAAATAAAACATTTTCCGAAGCGGAGCGAATAGTAGAGGATAAAATTGCTACACAGATTCTTCTTTTTTGTGGTGTGATAAAACCAGCTACTAAATGATAACCTGTCTCATTTAAATATCCCGTTTTAGCACCAAAGAATCTATCGGGATAAGAACGCAAAACACGAACTGTATGGGCGACTGTTTTTTTCTCGCCCAAGGCAGTAGTAAAAGCAACCCTTGGTTTAGAAGCATAAAACTGAATCATAAAATCCTGGAAGGCATAACAACCAGCGCGAACTAAATCAGCCGCTGTAGAAACATTATCCAAAGATAAACCACTGGGATCTACGATGGCGGTTTTAGTCATGCCCCAATCTTTAGCTAATTGATTCATCGTCTCAATAAATTGAGGGCGATTATTCCAAACATAAGAAAAATGATTAGCGGAATTATTAGCCGAACTAATCAACATACTAGCAAAAGATTGTTCTAAGGTTATCTGATCCCCTGTTTTTAGCTTGAGTAATGAAAAACTATCTTTCGGGCCTACATATTGTCGCAAATCTGTTTCATTGTCGGCGGTAGTAAAAGACATTTTCTGCCACCAATTGGGACTCATTTTAATTACCGTACCAGCGGTGAATAGTTTAACCAAACTAGCAGCAGGAATGGTTGTTGTTTCTTGATAATAATATAGTGGCTCTAAACTTGTAGCATCTATAACCGCGGCCGCTTTAAAAGGCAAGATCTTTATCTTATTATATTTAGCAAAATACCATGGTTCAAAATCTTTATAATTCGTGGACTTAGTAAACCCGGCTTGAACCGGATTGACTATCAAAAGTGATAATAAAAACAAGCCTATGAATTGATTAAAATAACGTGCAGTTAATTGATGCATAGATTTTTATTATATAGTAACTAAGAATTTTTGCCTAATTTAGATTAGCTTTAGTTTCCTTTTAGCGATAAAATAAAGAGGTCTTATGTATTTAATCAAAGCCTCCGGAGAAAAAGAACCATTTAATCCTACCAAGCTTTTAGAAACACTAAAGCGTATTGGTGTTTGGCCAGACAAGGCTGATGCTATTGTTAATAAGATAACTCGTTCACTTTCCCGAAAACCTACCTCAGCAGAGGTTATTAAAAAAACGTTATGGGAATTAAAACAGGAACAACCAGCTTTAGCCGCTCGCTATAATCTAAAACGAGCTATTATGAATCTGGGACCTACTGGTTTTGTTTTTGAAAAATATATTAGCCGCATTTTGCAAGCTTATGGCTATCAAACCCAAACCAATGTACATTTACATGGCTTTTGTGTTTCACATGAATTAGATGTAGTAGCTAAAAAAAACAATCAATACATTATGATTGAATGTAAATATCATAATATGCCTGGCATGCGTTCGGATGTCAAGGTTACTTTGTACACTTATGCTAGATTCTTGGATATTAAAAAAGCTTGGGAACAGCAAGCCGATCACCAAAACAACTTTCATGAAGTTTGGCTGGCCACCAACACTAAATGCACCCAGGATGCTATACAATACGCCCAATGTGCTGGTTTAAAAATTTTAAGTTGGCGTTATCCACTAGAGACCAGTTTAGAAAAACTTATTGATGACAAACGTCTTTATCCTATAACTGTATTATTAGGCGGCAATCGTTCTATTTTTACCAAATTGATTGATGCTGGATACTTATTAACCAACGATCTAGCCAAAGCAAATGCTAAAGAAGTAGCCGCTAGGGTTCATCTTAATTATCGACAAATTTATTATTTAATAGAAGAAGCGCGTGCTCTTGAACAAGTAGGGGCTTGATTAATAAATATAATTTTGTTACGATACTGACGATCGGTATTTATTTCACAAAACCATTAGCTATTAATTATATGCTATTTACTGATAAGAGGGGTGCGTAGCTCAGTTGGTTAGAGCACTTCACTGATAATGAAGAGGTCCGTGGTTCAAGTCCACGCGCACCCACCATGTTTATATAAAATATATAAAACTTGCCCTTTGTAAAAAGGACGGCTTTTAAATTGATATTTTAATTATTATGGCTATGATTTCAAGGAATCTTTTAGAGTCTTGCCAGCTTTGAATTTCGGCACGATTACCTCCGGCATCTGAATACGTTCTTGTGGATTTCTAGGATTAACCCCCATGCGAGCATGTCGGTGTTTAGCAGAAAAAGTACCAAAACCAGCCAACACTATTTCACCGCCGTTTTTTAAAGTATTTATAACAGTATCAGTAAAAGTTTCCACCACATCTTCCGCTTGCTTTTTGCTAACACCTGTCTTTTCTATCAAAACATTGATTAATTCTGCTTTGTTCATAGTAATCTTACCTCCTTTCTTAAAAAGAATAATCAAACGATCCTTAAATAAAGTATAACATTTTTAACATCAAATAGTCACCTCGGCTGTTAAGTGTTGTATTTGAGCGGACTTAATTTTTGATTCAATATCAATTAAAACAGCATTTACTTGGGCTAATCCTTTTTCTTGTGGTTCAAAATGAATCGGCAAAACAGTTAAAAACCTTTGCAAAGATAGTTCTTTTTTAACTCCAATCACCCCTTCTTTACCACCAGTCATACCAACATCTGTGATATAAGCTGTACCTTGTGGTAAAATCCACTCATCTCTGGTCGGTACATGAGTATGGGTACCTAAAACTGCTGACACTCTTCCATTTAAATACCAACCTAAAGCTATTTTTTCACTAGTGGCTTCAGCATGGATATCAACAATGATACCTCCAATTCTGTGGTCTTGCTGTAAATCGGCTAAGATACTATCTACTGTTCGAAAAGGACAATCAATTAATTCACCAGTAAATACCCGTCCTAATAAGTTTATCACTATCAAATCTCTATCTCTTATCACCAAACGGATATAACCCTGCCCTGGGCTCCTGTGCGGAAAGTTAGCCGGCCTAGCAATAAACCAGGATGAATCTTGTATTAAATCAATACTCTCCGGCCTATCGAAAGCATGATCACCTAAAGTAAAACCAGAAAAACCAATTTGCTTTAATTCTTCCAAGGTAGATTTAGTAATGCTGTTACCGTGAGCTAAATTTTCTACATTACCAATAACTGCTTCTGGTTGATATTTTTTAAGCCATTCAGGCAAAATCTGTTTTAAAGCTTGTCGGGCGATTTTACCATCAATGTCTCCAAAAAATAAAATTTTCATAAAAATATCTCAAAACTAAAATCGCAAAAGCTAAAACTACGGTTTAAAACTAAAAACTTTTAGTTTTTTGGTTGTAGTTTTGCAATTTGGGTTTTTAACTTTTGAATTAACTTTACCTCGCATACTCAATGACTCTAGTTTCCCGAATCACATTAACTTTAATTTCACCGGGATATTTAAGTTCCTGTTCAATTTTATCAGCTATACTACGTGCTAACTTAGTAGCTGCATAGTCATCGATTGTTTGTGGTTCTACAAATACCCGTACCTCTCTACCTGCTTGAATAGCATAACATTTTTCCACCCCCTCAAAACCAGCCGCTACCGCCTCTAATTCTTCTAAACGCTGCAAATATTGTTCATAAGTGTCTTTTCTAGCACCTGGCCGTGCCCCTGAAATGGCATCCGCTACTTTACAAATTATTCCCTCCAAAGTTTTAGGATTGTCCTCATGATGAGCTATGGACAAATAGGCTACTTCTTCAGGAAGATTAAATTTTTTCATAATGTCATAGCCAATTTCTGGATGAGAACCTTGAATTTCATGATCAACCGCTTTACCAATATCATGCAATAATCCGCCTTTGGTAGCCACCGCTACGTTAGCCCTTAACTCTTGGGCTAAATGTTTAGCTAACCAAGCCACTTCTTTAGCGTGTTGTAAAACATTTTGGCCATAACTAGTTCTAAATTTCAAACGACCTAAAAGTTGTATTAATTTGGAATCTAATCCTACCACACCAACTTCATAAGCTGCTTCTTCACCGGCCTTTTTAATATCTTGGGTAATTTCTTTTTTCGCTTTATCTATTGCTTCTTCAATCTTTCCTGGATGAATACGGCCATCAGTAATTAAATAATCCAAAGACTTCTTGGCAATATGCCGTCTAATAGGATTAAAACCAGAAACAATAATAGTTCCCGGTGTTTCATCCACAATAACCTCCACACCGGTTAACTGTTCAATAGCTTTAATATTGCGCCCTTCTTTACCAATAATCCTACCTTTCATTTCATCGTTAGGTAAGGTCACCACCGTAGTAGTAGTTTCCACGGATTGAGAAGAAGCAATTCGTTCCATGGCGGTAGCTATTATCACTCGAGCACGGCCTTCTACTTCTTCAGTTGATGACTGTTCCAATTTTCTAATCCTGTTATCTAATTCGTCTTTAATTTTTGTTTCTACGTTTTGATACAAAATTTTCTCTGCTTCAGCTTGTGTTAAATTAGCTATCTTTTGCAATTTAGCTAACTGATCTTCCTTAATTTTTAATACTTCTTGCCTAGCTCGATCAAATTTCTGTTGTTCATCCTGGGTTTTCTGTTTTTGTTCTTCTAACTCCAATAATTTTTTATCAAAAACGGCTTCTCTTTGTTCTAATCTAGACTGTAAGTGGTTAATTTCTTTGCGTCTGGTTACCTCTTCCTGTTTGGCTTCCTCAATTAATTTTAAAGCCTTATCTTTGGCTTGCAAGACAATTTCTTTTTCTTTATTTTTAGCCTCATTCAAAATAGCTTCGCTCTTGGCCTCAATAGTTTCTTTAACTCTAACTGCCAAAAATTTTCTTAATACCCAACCGCCAGCTACGCCTACTGCTAAACCAACTGATAACCACATAGCAATTGTTCCCGCTAACATAAATAAAATTCCTTTCCTTTATTTGAGAAGGGAGCGAAATGAATTACTAAATTCTTGACCTAAATACTAGAAATCTTAAATATTCAAAACCAACCTTGGACAGGCTATTAAAGTTTGGACTAATTGATTAATTTTATCCATGAAGTCAATTACTGTAATTAAAGTATTTAAATTAAGAAAAACATCAACAAATATCGCTTTCCTACCTTAAAATAAATTGTAAATTATAACATTTATTATCTTACAACAAACCGACCCTCTTATCAAGCCCTTAAAATTCCTAAGAAATCTACTAATTTTTAAGAAAATAAAAAAACCGAAAAACAAATTTCCGTATCTATGTTTTAACCTCTATTTTAGTGTTTTGATAATCTTGTCTACCACCCCGTAGGCTTTAGCCTCCTCAGCGGTCATAAAGAAATCCCTATCTGTATCTTTTTCAATCTTAGCCAAAAGCTGACCAGTATGATAATTTAGAATTTTGTTTAATCGTTCATGAATTCGTAAAATATGTTGAGCACGGATTTTAATATCAGTAGCCTGCCCTTCTGCTCCGCCCATAACTTGATGCAACATCACTTCAGCGTTAGGTAAAATCAAACGTTTACCTTTGGTTCCAGCTGCTAAAAGCATGGCGGCCATTGAGGCGGCAATGCCAACGCAAATTGTCACGACATCGGCCTTAATATATTGCATGGTGTCGTAAATCGCTAACCCGGAAGTTACCATGCCGCCCGGAGAATTTATATATAACTTAATATCTTTTTTAGAATCCTCGCTGTCTAAAAACAACAATTGGGCAATTACTGTGTTAGCTAAATTATCAGTAATGGGATCGCCCAAAAAAATTATGCGCTCTTTTAAAAGTCTAGAATAAATATCATAGGCCCGTTCGCCCATTTGCGATTTTTCTACCACCATTGGTATAAGATTCATATACTTTTAGTATAAAAAATAATTTAATCAAACAGCTCCAGTATAAATAAAACTAAGATTTCTGTCCAGGTTCTGGCGCACACAAATCCCATAATAATTTAAACCAAATACGATAACTATCAGCTAAAGATTTATTCTTCATTACAAAAAATACTACATTCTCATCAAGTTTGCCAATATAAATACCGCTATACGTTACTACGTAATCTCCAAAAATATGTATAGCCGCCTCTGTATCATAACCTTTGGGTAAAAAACGATATTCTAGATTGCCTAAAAACATTCTGGGTAGATTAGAAAATTTTTCTTTAACTCCAGCATCAAACAACTGGATAATTTTAATTTTCTTACGCACGGTTTCTTTTAAATAAGCCAAACGACTAGCCTCTAACCTGGAATCAAACCATCCGCCCTTGGCACCAATAAAATAGCTATCTTTACCCACTCGCAACACATCGCGCCAAATATTCTTTTGTCCTTCTAAGCCCCTATAAACAAAAACCTCTGAAGCTGTTTCTTGAACCTGGAATTTTTGCCGTAATTCAGGTAATACTCGTTCTAATTGTTCTCGCTTTTCTTGTACTAATTCTAATAATTTATCTGGATCAACAGCATTATATCTATTCTCATGGGCAGAAAAAATAGGAAAACATAGACCTTTGTTTACTAAACGTTGAATAACATCATAAGCATTACGTCGATGTACCTTAGCACGAGTAGCGATTTCGCTAATAGTTGATTCGCCTTGCTCTACTAAGGATTCATAAATTCTGGCTTCGTTAGGCGAAAGTCCTAAATTTTCTAATATTTCTTGATACATAGATTAGTGGTGATAAATACCACCATAGGGTAGTGTTGACCACTCCATATATATGATATAGGATGGGTAGTTAATAGTCAAGACTAAATAATAAAATAATAAAACAACCACAAATATAAGGAACTTTAACATGAAAAAAGTACAAGAAATACTATCCGAAGAACAGCGGCTAACAACTCTTCAAGAGTTGAGGGAAATTATTATTGGTCAGGAGCCATTTACCATGCCAAAAACTGACTTACGTTTTAGACGCCTCGACGGAACCGCTCCCGTTATTTATGCAAGAGTCTGGTTTGAAGACTTATGTAAATATCTAGAATCCGATGACACAGAAATTAGGGCGCGGGCACTTCGAGCTATAATTGACTGGTTACCGAGACCTAAAATAGATTGGTTAACTACATTGCTTTTAATAAAGCTAACACAAATGCTCCCTCAAAAACAACTCCACATCTTTGAAACTATACTGACAGTGGCGCCAGAATACCCTTTGGTCAAGTCGCTCCTGGCTAGAGAAATATTTGAGGTAGTGTCCCGCTCTCGTGTTGCCCGCGAATACCAAATAGATGAAAAGATTCTTGAAACAGTATTCACTTGGTTCCCCCCTGATCCAGTTAAATTTGCATTCAAATTTCCTTGGGAGTATGCAAATAACTACTGGTTACTGCGAGCCAAGCACCGTTTGATCAAATTAATAGCTAAGCAGTTTTCAGTTTGCTCCTCGTTTAGTTATTACCATGGACGGAAAAAACTAACGGAATTCTTCAATAATGAAGAACGGGCCTGGAGATACGCGACTAATAAACTACCATCCGATGTGTTGCTTATTATATCAGCCGTAAGCGAGATAGCTGCTGACTACAATAAACTAAATCGCCCTCTATAACACTTAGAGGATTCTATAATAAAGGATCTTGTCAACCAGGATCCTTTTTGTTTTCCAAAATTGACCAACCAATCTCTGTCTCAACTAAATAACCCCCAATCATAAACCCCGCGGCTTTTTTGTGCCCGCCGCCGCCAAAAAGCTTGGCTAATTCGGCTACATCTACATCTTCCCTGGTGGTGCGTAAACTGCCCTTGATGGTGCCATCAGCTTGTTCTTTTAATACTAAAACCGCTTTGAAGCCAGACAAATCATTTAAAAAATTGGCTATACCTTCCAGGGACTCGGCATCTACCCCCAACTCATCTATATCTTTTTGAGTAATTACCGTAGTCACTAAACCCAACTCTCCATCTACTTTTAATCTTTCCAAAGCCCTACCCCATAAACGCAAGTCATTAACTGTCTTGTTTCTTACTAATTGTTCAAAAACTTTACTAACTCTGACGCCTCTTAATAACATTTCGGCCGCTGCCTGCAAAGAAGCAATGGTAGTGCCGGGATTAGAAAAAGTGCCTGTATCAGTTAAAATGCCAGTTAATAAACAAGTGGCAATTTCCCGGGTTACTGGCAAACTATCCTGTTTAAACCATTCGTAAAGTAAAATGGAAGCGGCCGAAGCGTCTTTATGAACAATATTAAGATCACCATAAGAAGGATTGGTTAAATGATGATCTAAATTAATAGTAACTAAATCAGCTTGACGACGCCGCCACTTTTCAGCCAAACCGGTCATTTCTATCTCCGCTGCGTCTACACAGAAAAACAAATCAAATTTATCTAAATCTATACGTTTGCTGTCAGTAATGATCTGCTCAGTATAAGGTAAAAAAACAAAAGTAGCAGATACCGGTGCTGGCAAAAACATGGTTACTTGTTTACCTTGCTGTTTTAAAATTAAAAATAAAGCAATAATTGAACCTGTAGCATCACCACAGTTCTTGTGGCTGGCTAACAAAATCCTATCAGCCCCAGCCAAGACTTTATTTATCTTTTGAATTTCTAAACGGGTCACCATAAACTTGACCCGTTATCTTAACTTGGATGACTTGAGCTGTCAAGTAACGACTCTATGTGCGAAGCTTTTTCTTCGGTTTCATCTAAAACAAAGGTTATTTTAGGCACATGATACAAACGCAAAGCACGATTTAATTGATGTTGAATTATGCCTATCTGTTTTTTCAGCCAAACAAAAACCTCCTGTCTTTTAGCAAAAGGTAAAATGCTAATTGCTACTTCCGCTTGGTGCAAATCCGCCGACACCTTAACTTCACTAATAGAAATTAAAACCCCTAGGGGCGACTCTAGTTCCCTACTAAATATTTTATCCAACTCTTGTCTTAATAAACTATCTAATTTATATAAACGTCGAGAACGTTCAGGTTTGGCGTTATTCCACTGTTGTTTTATGTTTAAATTCTTCATGATAAAACTCTAAAATGTCGCCAGTTTGTATTGTTAATTGACCTTGTAAACATACTCCACATTCACCACCGGCAGACATCTCCTTTATTTGTTCTTTGCCTAAACGAATTTCTATAACCTTGGCATGAAATATCTCCCCTTCGCCTCGTAAAATTTTGACCTTAGTATCTGGACGCGCTAAACCCCGCATTATCTTAACCCCAACAATCGTTTCTTTTTTTCCTTGACGGAAAATAGCCACTACTTTGCCTTGTCCGATTTGGGTTCTGACTAATTCCGGTTTAATCAAAGTGATCAAGTGCTTTTTAGCTTCATCCAACAAATCATAAATAACGGTGTAGGTGGCAGTAAAAATATTTTTTTCTTTGGCTAAACTCTGTGCCTGGGGAACTACTGATACATGAAAACCTAAAATAATCGCTCGCACTCCTTCGGCATAGACAATATCTGTTTCATTAATATTACCCAACCCTGTTTTAACTACTTCTATTTTAGCATCGGTATTAGAAATTTTAGCTAAAGAATCCATAATTGCCTCTCGTGACCCTAACATATCTGTTTTTAAAACAATCTTCAAAGTAGGTTTTAAAGGAGATTCTTCCGTTTCTTCTTTTTTGATTAACGAGGAAACTGAAAACCCAGAACGTGGCTGATAAAAAGAAGTTTTACGTAAAATTTGTCTAACCTGTTCCTCCTTAACTACTTGCCAAACGTCACCCATAGTAGGCGTCTGTTTCAAGCCCAAAATTTTAACTGGCGTGGAGGGACCCGCATTCACCAAATTTTTACCAGTAAAACTTTTCATGGCTCTAATACGACCAGCGATTTGTCCGACTACAATATAATCACCAAGTTTTAAAGTGCCAGTTTGCACCAAAACCGTAGCTACCGCTCCTTGTCCTTTGTCAATATGTGACTCTATTACTGTGCCTACTGCTGGCCGACGAGGATCGGCTTGCAGTTTCTCTATATCTGCTAACAACAACACCATTTCCAATAAATTATCAAGATTTATTTTTTGTTTGGCTGAAATCGGCACGCAAATAGTTTTACCTCCCCAATCCTCTGGTAATAAGTTATGTTCAGCTAATTGTTTCTTAATACGTTCTATATCTGCCTCTGTTTTATCGATCTTATTGATAGCTACTAAAAATGGTAACTCTTCGCGTTGGGCAATTTGGATAGCTTCTACAGTTTGCGGCTGCATACCATCATCGGCTGCCACCATAATAATACCTAGATCAGCTAATCTACCCCCACGAGAACGCATAGCAGCAAAAGCTTCGTGACCCGGGGTATCTAAAAAGGTGATTAAACGTCCTTTAGTTTCAGCTTGATAAGCGCCAATGTGTTGTGTAATAGCGCCGCTTTCTTGGTCCACAACGTTAGTCTCACGAATAGCATCCAGTAATTTGGTTTTACCATGATCAACGTGGCCCATCACTACTACCACTGGTGGACGAGTTTCTAATTGAGCATCTTCTTTTTCTCGTAATAAATCTACCAAAGTAGCGGCCGACTCTGCCTCCATCACTTGAGCGGAAGCAGCTGTTGACTCAGCTTTGGTTTGATAACCTAAATCCTGAGCAATAATAGCTGCTGTTTCATAATCAATACGTTCATTAATAGAAGCCATCACACCATTTTTAAACAATTCAGTAATAACCACAGTGACTGGTAAACTTAATAAATCCGCCAACTCTTTGGTGGTTAAAATTTTAGGCAAGGAGATTTCTTTAATTTTGGTTATAGACTCTGTTTGTTCGCCAATTTTTTTCTCCACTACTACATAAGAAGAGTCGCCAGGAGTACGGAGCTTGCCATTCCAAAGTTTAATAACTTTTTCTGCTGCCCGATCATCTATTTTAATAGCTCGCCCGCCAATATCAAAACCCAGCTTAGGCAATTCTTCCTTTAGCTGTTTGGTAGTAATTCTTAATCTTCGTGCTAATTCTGTTATATTCATACAAAATATCCGCGAATGCAATTCATTAATAAGGACTTGATTTATTTTATTTGGTATTGACAAATAAGTCAATGTTTGCATGCTTAATAACTTATAATAATTAGACTTGACACTTATACTTGAATAAGCTAAAGTATACAGATTATTTATTTTTTATGGCACTAACAACCGAACAACAATTGTTGGAGTTATTAAGCCACGCTAAGCGATTACTTATTACCTTCTCGCCGACCAAAGGAGGCGATGCTATAGGTTCTAGTTTGGCACTGGCTAAATTTTTAACCAAACAAGGCAAACAAGTAGATGTCATTGCTAGCCACTGGCAAATTCCTCCTGGTTTTAATTTTTTACCTGAAATTGAAAAAATTAAAAGTGAACTAGCTAGTTTACGTAAGTTTATTGTTTCTTTAAATTTGGACAACACCAAACTAAAAGAATTATCATACTCCGTAGAAAACAATAAACTAAATATCTATCTAACACCCAAAAACGGATCTTTTGCTGCTAGTGACTTAACGACACGCTCTTCTGATTTTATTTATGATGCTATTTTTGTACTGGATTCTCCTGATTTAGAATCTTTAGGCGACCTTTACCATAACAACACGGATTTCTTTTATCAAACTACTATTATTAACATCGACCATAATATAACCAATGAACATTTCGGCCAAATTAATCTAGTTGATTTTAATGTAGCCGCCACCTCTGAATTAATATTCAAATTATTGCAATCCCTACATCCTCAAGATATTGATGCTGATATTGCTACTTGTTTATACGCCGCCCTAAGTAGCGCCACCAAAAGTTTTAAGACTATCAATATCACTCCTGATACTTTATCTAAAGCCGCAGAATTGATAGCTTTAGGAGCTAGACGAGAAGAAGTGGTAACTTATCTTTACCGTACTAAAACTCTACCCATGCTGCGTCTGTGGGGTAGAGCCCTAGCCAGAATCAAGAGTGATCATACAAGAAAATTGGTCTGGCTTTTGTTACAGCCGGAAGATTTTATTAAAAGTGGAGCCCAAGAATCTGAATTGTCAGGAGTAATTGATGAGGTAGTAACTACCGCCCCAGAGGCGGGGGTAATCGTTTTAATTTATGAACCACGCCCTGGAGAAACCAAAATCCTGACGCAAACTAATCCCGGCCGCAATGCCTTTGATTTATTAAAACCATTCGGACCCCAAGGTGATCGAACTATAGCTTCAGCTATCCTAATTAATACTACTTTATTAGAAGCAGAGAAGAAAATTATTGATCACTTGCGGCAAATATTACCCCAGTCTTTAAGTTAATCTTTTGTTTAGTTATAATATACTAAGCTCTGAAGCAGCTTTATTAAATATTCGGGATGCGTAGCTCAGTTGGTTAGAGCACGTCCCTTATAAGGACGGGGTCCCTGGTTCAAGTCCAGGCGCATCCACCATCGTCTCACTTCACTCGGCAACCCTGAAAGAAAACACTCCTTGCGTTTTTGTTTCGCGCCGGAGTGGGGCGGTTTAGATTGCCGATTTTGGAAATAGGTGCGAGTTTGGTAAAATAGAGATACTATTTAAAATTACTATGACACTACAAATCAGAGTTAAAGCTTTTATAAGAAATAATGAGTGTAAGTTTCTTATACTGAAAAGAACTTTAATATACAATGAAGAAAGTCAACCTAGTTGAAGCATACCAGGCGGACGAGTTAATCAGGGGGAACCTATTCTTAAGGCGCTAACACGGGAAATTAAAGAAGAAACTGGATTGACTCTAAACGGAAAACCACGTATTTTATATACACAAGATATTCTGCTTAAAGACAAACATATTGTTAGATTAACCTTTGAAGCTAGCATATTACCTGGAGAAATAAACTTGGATCATGACGATCTAGAAGATACGAGACATAATGAATATGGCTGGCTATCGTTATCAGAAATTAAATCTATTTTTCACGATAAATACTTAGATCCAGTACTTGAAATCTTGGGCGGTTAGCTCAGCTGGTTAGAGCGTTACATTGACATTGTAAAGGTCACTGGTTCGAGTCCAGTACCGCCCACCAGAATTAAACTTTCAAAAATTTTGTCGACCAAAGCCACTCTCTTGCTTCGGCGATGAAAAATTTTTGCGGATTTCACAAAAGATTAAAAAGATAATAAGATGAAATTGCTATGAAACTTTTGCATAAGTTTAAAAAAACAACAAGAACGATACTTTGGTTACTGGCGGCAAGGGTGCATCGCTGGGTGAAATGCTAAAATTTTGCGTTCATCAAAGGAATATCCAAAAGTTGAGCGAGGTGAAATACTTGTTGCGACAACGACAACGCCAGACTATGTTCCCGTCATGAATCGCATATTAGGATTTGTCACCGATGAAGGGGGTAACCTGCCATACAGCGATTGTTGTTCGTGAGATGAATAAGCCGTGCATTATTGGCACAAAAAACACAACCCTAATTCTAAAAGATGGGGATAAGGTGGAAATGGATATTATAACTGATTCTGTAAAAATTTTAAAGTAAT
>CAZMMW010000020.1:0-14199 GCA_964567515.1 uncultured Gammaproteobacteria bacterium
AAACTGTATCAAAAAATAAAACAAGCTCATTTACGCCATACTTATTTTTTCTGGTCACCGTGGGCCGTAAATCAGTATGTAGCGCCTTGGTTTGAGGAAAATATCAGGAAGTGTTATAGGAAGCATGAAGCTGATAGAATTTTTGAGGCAATCACCACCCCCACCCGCCGTACTATTATGGAAGAACAGCTGCATAAATTATTTTGTTATCAGGCGCAAGGAATCTTGGCTAAAAAAATTAACAGTCATGTAAAAAAATAAATACCTTGGGGTATATAGTTTAATGGATAAACCTTTTACCAAGAAAGATTTTTTATCTTATATTGTTAATCAAGATAAAGCGTCGGTAGTTTTATTAAAGGATAGTAATTTATGGCGTCAGCGCAATAAAAATTTTAAGCAGGGGTTAGTTAAATTAAAAAAATATCCAAAATTATATCAAACAGCGAAGTTGCTCAATTGTTATACTTGGCTTAGAACTTTTAGGGTGGAAATTTGGCGCGAGGTTTTATATTTAATCCAACCCTTTTTCCATGAATTGGAACGGCGTATGGGTTTAGATTACAATCAAGCACCGCACTTAACTTATGAAGAAGTAATCAATTTTTTAACTAAGGGGGTAAAGCCAGATAAAGAAAAAGTAAAAGCCGGAGAGTTAATGTATCTGCGTCATGGTATTTTGAGAATAGTTAGAGATAAGGCAGAAATTACCAAAATACTAAATCGCGAATTAAAACTATTTGATTATAGTAAAATAAGACAAGTAGCCGGCGTGGTGGCCTGCCGTGGTAAAACAAAAGGAAAAGTGAGGATTGTTATGTTGCCGGAAGACTGCAAGGCATTAAAGAGGGGAGAAATTTTAGTTTCTAATATGACACATCCTGATTATTTGCATGGAATGCGTAAAGCCGCAGTTATTATCACTGACGAAGGTGGAATTTCTTGTCACGCGGCTATTATTTCACGTGAACTAGGTAAACCCTGCATCATCGGTACTAAAATCGCCACCAAAGTTCTAAAAGACGGGGATTTAGTGGAAGTAGATGCGGAGCGGGGAATAGTGAAACTTCTTAAGAAAGCAGATTAATCTTGGTTATTATGCAGTCTTGTCTAAAAATAAATCCAGTGGAGACTTGTACTGAAACGAAGTTTTTAGTACACTGGGCTAACAAGTGGATGGTAAAAATTTTAGACAAGAAATAATTTTATGGCTGTACCAATTTCCGTTATCATAGTTTCTTGGAACGTTAAAGACAAATTACGTTTGTGTCTTAAGTCTTTGTTGACTGAAGAAGTTAAGGAAATTGTGGTGGTGGATAATAATTCTGCCGATGGCAGTGCGGAAATGGTAAAGCACGAATTCCCTCAAGTAACTTTGTTAGCTCAAGATAAAAATCTAGGTTTTGCTAGAGGGGTTAACCAAGGAATTATTAATACTACGCAAGATATAATTTTATTGCTGAATCCTGATACACAGGTTAAAACAGGATCTTTATCATTAGTAATTGAATTTTTCAGAAAGCATCAGCAAGCAGGTATTGTTGGTGGCCAGCTACTTAATCATGATGGTAGTATTCAACTTTCTGTTAGACGTTGGCCGACTTTTTTTTCGCAATTAGCGGTTTTATTAAAATTAGGTTATATTTTTCCATCGCTATTAAATAATTATTTAGTCAAGGATTTTAACTATTATCAGGCGCAAATAGTGGGGCAGGTTAGCGGTGCATATTTTTTTATCAATCGGCAATTAATAAAGGATATCGGCGTGATGGATGAAAATTTTTTTCTGTGGTTTGAAGAAGTTGATTATTGTAAAAGAGTACATGAGGCTGGCTGGCAAATTTGGTATGTACCTCAAGCGGTAGCCCAACACATCAGTGGTGCCAGTTTTAAGCAATTAAGCCACACCCGTCGTCAATTACTTTTTGGCCGCAGCTTAAGTTATTTTTTCCATAAACATCATTCAACTACCCAATGGTTAATTATTAAAATTACTACTATTTTGGTATTATTGCCGGCTTTAATTTTAGATTTAAGTACAGTCTTATGGCATTTAAGAATAAAACAACATTAGAGAAATCTTGGTGGTATTTTATTAGTTTCTTGGCGATTGATTTATTGTCGTGGTTAGCTTTTCAAAATCAATTATTGGGCAATATAATATTTATCATATTGATTTTAACCTTTTTGGTGTTAAGTTATGTTTCTTTACCTTGGGCAGTGCTAATATTTCTTATTGAACTAATCTTGGGTTCTAAAGGTTATTTATTTTTTTATAGTGGTAATGATTTACAAATATCTATACGTATTGGTTGGTTTTTAGTATTGATGGCTGTTTTCGTCGCTAAGTTATTTATACCCCAAACAGGTTTAATTTGGCGGCAACATTTACGTCATCATAAATTATTTTATGCTTGGCTGGTGGCTTGCTTAGCTATAGTTTGGGCGGCCATGATAGGCATAGGATACAATAATTTTGCTAATTGGTTTTTAGATTTAAACGCTTATTTTTATCTGGCTGTTTTCTTGCCTTTGTTAGTTTGTTGGCCGGAAGTTTGGTCTAAGTTAAAGTTGGTACTAATACCAGCGTTTAGTTATTTAGCTTTTAAAACTATTGTTTTTTTCTACTTGTATAGCCATTTTACCACCTTAGATCTTGATCCATTGTACCACTGGTTTAGAAATACTGGTTTTGGTGAAATTAGTTATTTTGGCGGACCGTTTTTTAGAATATTTTCTCAGTCACAGATTTTTATTTTACTGTCAGCTTTGTTTAGTTTATTATCTGTTTGGTTTATGGTGGCCAAGGATAATTTGTCTTATGTGACTTTTTTCAGAACTAAAATTAATTGGTGGTTATTTGCTATTTTTCAACTTCTAGCTTTAATAATCAGTTTATCACGTAGTTTTTGGCTGGGTTTTATAATTGCTTGGTTGGCAGCCTTAATTTATTTGTTAATTACCAAAACAAATCTGCTAAGTTTAGTTAGAGGTTTAATAATTAGTTTATCATTGATAATAATTGCTGTGGGTTTGTATTTTGGAGTAGCACAATTACCTTGGCCTAAACCCATTGCTTTGGCAGGTCAAAATATTTTAATGGATCGTTTAACACAAGGAGCAGGCGAAGCAGCTGGCGCAGCTCGTTTACAGTTGTTGTCTCCGTTGTGGCAAAGAATTGAACCACGTTTCCTTTCAGGCAGCGGTTTTGGCACCACTGTTACTTATCTAACCACTGATCCGAGGATAGTAAGCCAAGCTGTTGGCAAGCAAGCTTGGTATACTACTTATGCTTTTGAATGGGGATATTTGGACATGTGGCTTAAATTTGGTCTGGTAGCTTTAATGCTTTATTTATATTTTTTCTTATCTTTGATCACCACTACTTTAGGCGCCTTTAAAAAAATATCATTTTTATCGTTTATTGGTTTAGCTTGTTTATTATCTTTGGCAGTGACTAATATTACTACTCCTTATTTAAATCATCCTTTAGGTATTGGCGCCTGGCTGGTCATCGGGTTATATCTATATCATAATAAAAACAATGAGCAATCAATCTAATTATAAAACTTCGATACATCTCGTTGTTTATAATGGTGAAACTTATTTACCTTATTGTTTAACTGGTTTGGTCAATCAAACCGAGCGTGATTTTTTTCTATTGATTATTGACAATAATTCAAGAGACAATTCTTTAAAAGCAATTGATGAATTTTTACATTTGCATCCCCAATTACAAAGACACACTAGAATAGTTCATAACAATAAGAACATGGGGTTTACAAGAGCTCATAACCAGGCCTTGCAATGGACCAGTAGTGATTATGTTATGTTTTTAAACCAGGATGTGGTTTTGCATCAAGATTATTTAGCTAGGTTAGTTACATGTTTGCAAGCCTCACCACAAGTAGGATCTGTTCAAGGCAAAATTTTTCGTTGGCGAAATAATAAAAGCGAGCCATTAATTATGCCGATCGAATTTAAGAAAGGTATCATTGATAGCGGTGGCTTGGCATTAAAAAAAAGCCGTTACATTTATCGTTGGCAGGAGGGCAAAATTAATCAAAACGAATATAAAGAAGCGTTCGAGATATTTGGTGTAGATGGAGCCGCGCCTTTATGTAGGCGAATAGCTTTAGAATCAGTTAGGGTTAAAAACGAGGTTTTAGATGAAAATTTTGTAAGTTACAAAGAAGATGTTGATTTAGCTTGGCGTTTACGATTAGCTGGTTGGCAAGCTTGGCAGGTGACACGAGCCTATGCTTGGCATGATCGCAGTCAACAGGACTCGGAAGGGTTTAAGTCTATTTTGCAAAACCGTCGCCGTCATTCACCGATTTTACGTGTATATTCTTGCCGTAACCATTGGTTGGTTTTATTAAAAAATGAACAGCTATCAAATTTTTTAAGACACTCCCTTTATATTATTTGGTATGAGTTTAAAAAATTTATTTATCGTTTATTATTTGAACCAATTATTTTATTTAAAGCCTTAGGTCAATTTTTATTTTTATTACCACAGACTTTATCCCGTCGGCGACAAAGCCCGCATTCTGTCAGTGATAAAGAAATTAGGAAGTGGTTTTTATGAATCAGCCAAAATTATCATTGATTATTTTAAATTATAAAAACGCCGGTTTGGTTAAACAGTGCGTTAAAGGTATATTTGATAATCCCAGCAAGTTGCCTTTAGAAGTTATCGTGATAGATAATAATTCACATGATAATTGTTTAGAGATGATAAAAACTAATTGGCCTCAAGTTATAACTGTGGCCGCAGAAAAAAATCGCGGTTATGCAGCTGGTAATAATTTAGGATTAAAAATAACCCGCGGGAACTATGTGATGGTTTTAAATCCTGATGTGGCTATCATGCCCGGTACTTTAGATAAGTTAATTGATTTTATGGATAGTCATCCCAAGGTTGGTATAGCCAGTCCAAAATTAGTAAATCCTGACGGCAGCGTGCAGTCTTCAGCTTATACTTTTCCGCTTTTTTGGATGCCGATTTTCCGGCGCACGCCGCTAGGTTACTGGCCGCGCGCTCAAAAATCTTTAACACGTTATTTAATGCTAGATTGGGATCATCAAGACAACCGTCCTGTGGATTGGCTTTTGGGCGCTTGTTTGATTATTAGGCGCGAGGCTTTGATACAAGTAGGATGGCTAGATGAGCGTTACTTTTTGTATGTGGAGGATACTGATTGGTGTAGGCGTTTTTGGCAAAAAGATTGGCAAGTTTATTATGTGGCCGAGGTGGCGATGGTGCATTATCATCAACGCCAATCAGCCGGGGCTTCGTTTTGGGGATTGTTTAATAAAATCACCTGGATTCACATTACCTCTTGGCTTAAATATTTTAAAAAATGGGGGTTAAGAGTTCCTCATCCGGCGAGTGAGGAAAGGTAAATTTTATGAAAAAGATAGAGATTTTAGAGAAGATTATTACTAGACCAATGAATCTAGCCGCAGTTTTAGATTATGCAAAGGGTCGCGGTAGTGTGATGGCTAAAGCGCATGGCTGGGGATTTAAAAAGACGGTTTTTTTAATCACCAATGGTTTTATGCGCGAATATAGGTCGGTAGAAGAAATGAAAAGATTTAGAGATATCCTGACTCAATATTTTTATGATTGGATTAAAGCTAAAAATTTATTGAAAGATTTTAAGAAAAATTATACCACGATGAGTCAATTAGTAAAGAAATCACTGATAATTTTAAATAGTAAGCGGTTTGATATTAAAAAGTTGGTCAAATTGATTACTAGTTTTGGCTGGCACCATCAAAAAATATGGGTTTCAGCAGGATTGATTTATTGGTTACCAGTTTGGTTATCAAAAGAAAGATGCAATAAAAAACAGAAAGAACATTTAGCTGAAGTTTTTAAAGCTAGATACAGTGGTCATAAAACATTTGTACTAGCTATGCTTTTTTATAACAATATTATATCTCTCATTAAGAAAAAAATATCAGATGTTGATAATTTGGAATATTGTACTAACTTAGAGTTAATAAATATAATAAAAAACAAAAAATTAGACACGATTTTAGAAAAAAAGTTGATCAAACGCAGGAAGCGTTGTTTGGTATTTAAGGAAAAAATTTATCTAACAACAAACGTTAATCTTTTTTTGTCTAAATTTAGACTAAAAATTCCTCCGGAAGAAAAAGTTAAAGAATCACTATTTTTAAAAGGTCAGGCGGCTTATGCTGGAAAAATAAGAGGTAGAGTAAAATTATTATTTACTAAGTTGGATATGACCAAAGTGAAGAGAGGGGATATTATAGTGAGCCCCATGACGACACCATATTTTGAACCAATATTAAATAAGGTTGCGGCCATAATTACCGACGAGGGCGGTATTACTTGCCACGCTAGTATTATTGCGCGTGAATTTAAAAAACCAACCATCATCGGTACTAAAATCGCCACTAAAGTCTTGAAAGACGGGGATTTGGTGGAGGTGGATGCAAACAAGGGAATTGCTAAATTATTAAAACGTAAATAGTTATTATTGATCAGTTTAGCATTGACTTAAGAGTACTTTTTAGCTAAAGTTAAGCCGCAGATATGTTCAATAGAAAAATCGGTATTGATTTAGGAACAACCTATACTTTGGTGCATTTGCCAGGTAGGGGCATTGTCATTAATGAACCGTCGGTAGTGGCTATTTCTGTGGCAGATAATAAAATTTTGGCAGTCGGGGATGAAGCGCGGGAAATGTTGGGTCGCACACCAGATACTATTGTAGCCTCGCGACCTTTAAAAGAAGGCGTCATTGCAGATTACCGAACCACTGAAGCTATGTTGCGTTATTTTATTAGCAAAGCTATTGGTGGTTTTAGATTATTCAAACCAGAGGTGATGATTGCAGTACCAGCTGGTATTACTTCAACTGAACGTCGTGCGGTTATTGATGCTACAATTGCTGCTGGTGCCAAAGCTGCTTACATTATTAAAGAGCCAATCGCCGCTGCTATCGGTGCCAATATTCCCATTGGTTCAGCGTCTGGTCATATGATTGTGGATATGGGCGGCGGTACCAGTGAAGTGGCGGTTATTTCTTTGGGTGGTATTGTGGCTAATACTTCAGTAAGAATTGGCGGTACTAAAATTGATTACGCTATTATGGATTTTATTAAAAAGAAATTTGGTTTGGCTATTGGCGAACGTACGGCTGAAGAAGCTAAGATTAAGATTGGCTCGGCTATGTATATGGATGATAAATTAGCTATGGAGATTAGGGGTCGAGATTTGGTTACTGGTTTACCTAAGACCGTCACTATTACTTCAGATGATATTACAGATGCTATCCAAAATCAGTTAGAAGGCATAATTCAAGCCTTAAAATCAGTTTTACAAGTAACGCCACCCGAATTATCAGCTGACGTGATAGATAAAGGAATGATTTTAGCTGGTGGCACTTCGCAATTACGGAATATTGATAGATTGTTTAGCCAAGTTACTGGTGTGGCGGCTTATGTAGCAGACGAACCAATGTTGTGTGTGGCCAAAGGCACAGCTATTGCTTTGGATAATTTGGAATCGTATAAACGCAGTATTTTATCCGTGCGTTAATTATGAAATTGGCTATTGATGCTTCGCGATTGGAACCTACCGCCAAAACTGGTGTGGAGTACTATAGTTATTGGTTAATAAAAGAATTGATAAAAGTTATACCAATTGAAGTTGAAGTTATTTTATATTCTCGTCGCGAGATTAGTGGCATCTTAGAAAAATTACCTACTAATTGGCAAGTTAAAGTGTTGACTTGGCCGCCAAAGTTTTTATGGAGCCAGTTACGTTTAGCTTGGCAAGTAAATCATGATAGGCCAGACGTACTATTTATTCCTTCCCATATTTTACCGTTTTTAATCAAAGCACCGACAGTAGTTACTATTCATGATATTAGTTGGAGGTTTTCTCCGAAATCTTATAGTGTCCAGAGCCGTTGGTACTTACGATTTACCACTTGGTGGACCGCTCGACGCGCTAAAGCTGTTCTTGCCGTGTCACAATATACTAAAGATAATCTAGAGCAATATTATCCTCGTTTGGTAAATAAAGTTTTTGTTACTCCTTTGGGTCCAACCTTACCAGAATTTCAGGGACAGTCCATCAAAGAAGATTATTTTTTGGTTATAGGCAGAGTTGAAACCAAAAAGAATCTATCTATGTTGTTTAGGGCTTATGCTGATTTTGTCAGTCAGAATAAAGATGGTAAGATAGAATTATATTTAACTGGATCTATGGGTAGAGGAGCAGAAAAGTTGCTGGCTGAGGTGAAGCAATTACAGTTAACGGATCAAGTTAAATTATTCGGTTGGTTGGATGAACAGCAATTGGCCAAGTATTTAGCAGGCACCAAAGCGCTATTATTTCCTGGAAATTTAGAAGGCTTTGGTTTGCCGGTTTTAGATGCATGGGCTGCGGGCGTGCCAGTAGTAGCTGCGCGCGCCGGGGCTTTGCCAGAAGTCCTTGGCGAGGCTGGTGTATTATTAGATCCACAAGAGATGAAAGTTTGGGCTCAAACTATGCGGATTATTTTAGATAATAACGAATTACGAAATAAATTAATTTCTTTAGGCAAAGCAAGATTACAAGAGTTTGGTTGGCGTAAAACCGCTCAAATCACTTGGCAGGTGTTGAAAAAATTAGAAACTAGAAGATAGAATATAGAAGTTAGGATTGGAGAAGTTATTATATTCCATGTTGTCATTCCCGACCTGCCTGCCCAGTAGTGTCCGCCCAAGGCGGACTACTATCTGGGATCGTGAATCCAGAATAATATAATTTTTTCCAGATTTCCACTTTCGTGGGAATGACAGATTAAGCAAAAAATTATGCCAGATTCAATAATAGGACATGAGTTAGCAAAAAAATATCTTCAACTGTCAGTGGTGCAGAAGAATATAGCGCACGCTTATTTATTTACTGGGCCTGCTGATGTTGGTAAAACAACCTTAGTTAAGTTTTTTATCCAACTACTTAATGATTTACCACCGGGTACTAATTATGAGTCACTGGTCGATGTCTTGTGGGTAGTCAGAGCAGCCGACAAAAAAGAAATAACTATTAATCAAATTAGACAAGCTATAGATTTTTTACATCTTGATTCCTGGGTTAAACATTATCGCGTAGTAGTTATCAAAAAAGCGGAGCTAATGAATGAGGAATCCTCCAATGCTTTGCTAAAAACTTTGGAAGAGCCTTTGGGTAAAGGAATTCTGTTATTAATCACTGAACAGGCAAAAAATCTATTACCTACTATAGTTTCTCGCTGTCAATTGATAAATTTAAGTCCTGTGCCAATAGCTGAACTACGCTCTTGGCTTAAAAGTTTAAAAGTGCCAGCGTCACAAATTGAAGAATTAGTTCATTTGGCCCAAGGTCTGCCAGGACAAGCTAAATTGGCCTGGCAAAACAAGGAACAGTGGCAAGCCAGATTAGCTCAAGCCAAAACTTGGTTACATTTTTTAGCCAAACCTTCTATTATTGATAATAAACAAGCGATTAATCTAGAATCTTTGACTTTGGACAAAGCCGCTGGTTTATTAGCCATCTTTTTGGAAGTAGCTCGAGATCTGATATTATATAAATATGGCCTAAAAGAACAGATCAAATATTATGCTTTAAAAGACGATTTAGAAGAAGTAGCCAAGCAAAAATCAGAAGTAGAGTTGGTTGCATTGATTAAGTTATTAAATCGAGCTATTAAAAAGATTAAAGCCAATGCTAATATTAAATTAACTTTTGAATGGTTATTTGTTAATTTACCTTAAGAGTTTATGAGAAAAATATTATTTATTATTCCCTTAGTATTATTGTTATCTGGTTGTAGTTGTGGCGTGAATTTATCCAAAACACCAGCTGATGGCGGTGTTTTTCGTTCTGCCGATGCTGGCGCCACTTGGCAGCATAAAGTGTTTGTGACGCGGGAGAAAAACAGAGACATTACTATAGATGGAATTAATGTTCATCGTTTGATTTTTTCTCCTTTAAGCAGTAAATCCATTTATCTTTTTTCAGCCGGCAATGGTCTTTATTTAACTGATGATGAAGGAGAGAACTGGCGTCCTTATTATAAAGGTTCGATCACAAGTGTAGCTTTATATCCCAGCAAAAAAGACGTCGTCTACATTACAGCCAGTAATCGATTGTTTAAAACCGAAGATGGCGGTCAGGCTTGGCAGACCTTGTATACTGAAGCCACGCCAGAAACTCGTTTAAATGACGTGCTCTTAGATATTGAATCACCGAATATAGTTTATGTAATTACTAGTAAGGGTACCGTGCTGAAAAGTATAGATGCCGGTGTGAGTTGGCAGGCAATTTATCGTTTTAATAAAGAAGTATCTAGAATATGGCAAGACCAAGCGGGGGTTTTGTATGTAGCTATGCCGTCCCAGGCTTTATGGCGCAGTACCGACGGAGGTGCGACCTGGACAGATTTATTGCCTAATATTAAAAAAGTAACAAATAAACCAGGGGCTTTTCGGCAATTTAGTTTTATACCAGGGGAGGCCGATGGGTTCATTTATGTTACTCAAGTAGGTATGTTTAAAACTACCGATGGCGGTCAGACTTGGTCTATGATTAATTTAGTAACACCGCCTAGCGCCGTGGGAATTAATACTTTGGCTATTAATCCTCAAAACAATAAAGAGATATTCTATGCTATTAATTATTTGATCTATTATTCTGACGATGGCGGTCAGACTTGGATAACTAGAGTTATTCCTTCTAAGAAATCCGCTGCCGCTTTGGCTATTAAACCAGAAGATCCTAAAGTTATGTATTTAGGAGTAAGTAAGTAAATTTTAAATTTATGAACCAATTACCAAGTATAAACCAAGAACGTTTTAATAAAACCATTGAACACCTCAAAACAGAATTGGGCACTTTGCGTACTGGTCGCGCTAGTCCAAGTTTGGTGGAAAATATTCAAGTTGAGGCTTATGATACCAAGACTAAGTTAATAGAGTTGGCTTCTATCACTACACCAGAAACCAGACAAATTTTAATTCAGCCCTGGGACAAAAGTATTATTAAGGAAATTAGTCAAGCTATTGCCAGCTCTTCATTAGGTTTAACACCTCAGGTAGACGGTCAAGTAATTAGGGTAAATTTACCGCAATTAACTGAGGAACGCCGCAAGGAGTTAATAAAGTTAATGAATGGTATTTTAGAAAACGCCAGAGTACAAGTGAGAAACATTAGGGAAGATGTAAATAAAGGTTTAAGAAACCAGGAAAAAGAAGGTAAAATTTCTGAGGATCAATTATTTGCTGCTCAAAAAGAATTGCAAAAAATTGTGGATGGTTTTAATGAGCAAATTAAGAAATTAGGGGAAATAAAAGAAAAAGAAATTATGACGATTTAGATGTTATGGTGTTAAATTTATTAGAAGTTATAAGGTTATTTATTTTCATCATAACAAGTATAATACCTACAATATTTATAACTTAAACTATGTTTATTACTATCATTGTTTTTATCGCTCTTTTGGCTTTATTAGTGTTAGCTCACGAATTAGGTCATTTTGTTACAGCGCGACTTTTTGGCGTTAAGGTAGAGGAATTTGGTTTTGGTTTTCCGCCACGGATGTTCAGTAAGGAGAAAAACGGTACGCGCTATTCTATAAATTGGCTACCTTTGGGTGGTTTTGTAAAATTAAAAGGCGAGTCGGGTGAAAGTCATGATTCAGATAGTTTTACTGCCCAACCGCCTTGGCGACGTGCCATTATTTTATCAGCCGGCGTAGCCATGAATGTGGTTCTATGTTTTGTTTTATTATCCATAGGTTTTACTGCCGGTCTACCGACCACGGTAGATGAAAATAATACTAATAATGCCAAAGATATCAAAATTCAGATTTTTAGTATTTTACCAGATTCACCAGCGGCTAAAGCCGGTATGCAACCAGGCGACGCCGTGTCCACGATAGATGGAAATACTTTTGTTGCTCTGTCAGCTATGCAAGATTTTATCGCTGATCATAAAGATATTCCCATGCAGGTGCGCTTACTTCGCGGTAAAGAGATAATTGAAGCAACAGTAACTCCTATTATTTTAGAACAAGCTGGTAACCGGGCGGTAATGGGTGTTTCTTTAATACAAACCGGCGTCGTGTCATATCCCTTACACCAATCTTTATGGCTGGGTATTAAAGCTACTGGTATGTTGCTTTACGAAACAGTCAATGGTTTTGTAACGGTTATTAGAAATTTAATAGTTACACGTCAGGCTGGAGTTGAAATAGCCGGGCCGGTTGGTATTGCTGTCTTAACTGGACAAGTGGTGGATTTGGGTTGGATTTATGTCTTGCAATTTGCCGCGCTACTATCGGTGAATTTAGCAATTATTAATATTTTACCTATTCCAGCTTTGGATGGCGGTCGTTTATTATTTGTCGTTATTGAAAAAATTCGACGTAGACCAAATAATGAAAAAGTGGAAGCTATAGTGCACCAGATTGGTTTTATGTTTTTAATGTTATTAGTGGTTTTGGTGACTTATCAAGATTTGTTGAAATTTGGTAATTCCATTTGGGGGGCTGTTAGTAAGTTATGGAATTTTTAATTGTAGAGTGTCATCCCGGACTTGATCCGGGATCTAGAATACTTGCTATTTATCATTCCCACTTACCATTTGTCATTTCCACCTTCGTCCGTCATTCCCCCTGCTATAGGCGGGGGAGTATAGAAATAAAAAACATGGTTTTTGTTTTTATTTGACAGCTCACCACAAATTATGACAAAAATTCCTCTAATACCAATTGAAAATAGATTTACCTGGATTTGTCCAACTAAACCTTATTATTTGGGATTGGTAGCTGTTTGGGCGGTTTATGGCGCTTATCAAAAATATCATTTGGGCTGGCCGCAAGGCTGGTTATTTTTTGTTAATAATGAACGATGTTACTTTTATGATTATTTAAGCGAGGTATATCGTAACGGACTGAAAACATTGGAACTTAGGTATAAAAGAAATGGACGATTAAAAAATATCAAAAAGGAATATCAGCACGTAGTAAATGTTCTTAATAGACAAGCAGATAAAATAACGCCAGAGTTTTTACAAACATTATCCACTAAACAATTAGTAATTTCGTATAGAAATTATCTAAAGCTCTTTAAAGAATTTTGGTTGCGAGCAATTTTTGCCGAACTTTCCGGTTACGGTTCTGAAGTATATTTAAATGAACATATTACAACTAAACTGATTAAAGATAAAAACCAGGCAATTAATATTTTGCTTAGACCGTCGGATTATAGTTTTTTTCAAAAAGAACAAATTGAACTTTTAAAAATATTAAAGAATATTAAAACGACTTTTAACAAAGACAAGGATTGGTTTAATTATTTAAATAGTCATCAAGCTTTAAAGAAGCAACTTAATCAGCATACAGAAAAATTTAATTGGATCAATAATAGTTATTGGTCATGCCAACCTCAAACCCATAGTTAT
Source organism: uncultured Gammaproteobacteria bacterium (assembly GCA_964567515.1). Lineage (GTDB taxonomy): Bacteria > Patescibacteriota > Patescibacteriia > Veblenbacterales > UBA10138 > JBBIVB01. The sequence goes on from CAZMMW010000020.1 coordinate 13,472, forward strand.
TTTTATAAGAAAGCTTTTGAGATAATTAAAGGGCCATTAAAGGCAGCTGCTTTATTAAAAAAGATAATAAACAATTTTAAGCAAGGTGAAAAGGATCGGCAAAAAATATTAAAATTCATACCTTCTGGGGAATTAAAAACTTACGCCCAAGGTGCGGGGGAGAGTGTGGCTTGGCATGATGATAAAAAAGGTCAGCAGTTAAAATTTCAGCGGGCTTTTCATTATTTCTTACAAGAATTTTCCCGACGTTTTAAGATTTCTTTTGTAGATCTATTGAACTGTTTACCGGACGAAATTGATAAAATTATTAAATCAGGAAAATTACCTAAGGATAAATTAAAAAAGAGAAAGAAAATATTTCTTTTGCAAGTAGGCACCAGACAGATAAAAATTATTACTGGTCAAGAAGTAGGGCGGGCTTTTAGATTTTATAGCAAAAAGAAAGTAGAAAAGGTCAAGCAAATCCAAGGTTTGGCAGTATCAACCAAAGGAAAAATTACAGGAAGAGTTAGAATTATTGATAGTTCAAAAGATATAAGAAAGATGAGAGAGAAGGAAATTTTGGTAGCGGAAATGACCAGTCCTGAATATATTTTAGCTTTACGCAAAGCATTGGCGGTTATTACTGACGACGGTGGAATGACTTGTCATGCGGCTATTGTTAGTCGGGAACTTGGCATTCCTTGTATTGTTGGCACTAAAATCGCTACTAAAGTTTTAAAAGACGG
>CAZMMW010000021.1:0-1140 GCA_964567515.1 uncultured Gammaproteobacteria bacterium
AAATAAAGAATATCAAAAAATGTTAAAATACCAATAACCTGTTTTTGAACGATCGTTCAAAAACAGGTTATTGATTAAATTAGAGAATTTCCCGTGGTCTTTGCCACAGGGTAATTGGCTGGATAAGTTTCCGCGATTTTGTTAAGAGATGGTAGGATTATTTTTAATTAGTATTTTTTACTAAATAAACATTTATCCACTGCCGCAGCTTCAATTGTTGCAGAACTTTTTTTAAAATCCGCGCCACGTCTTTATTGCTTAGCCAAACGCTTTTTTGCACCATAAAGAAATCGGCTTCCCTTAGCCAGTGCCTTAATATTTGTCGAGAGCGTCTGGCCGTTTCTGGTATATCAAAAATTAGCATGGTTTGCCAACCGTTTTTTAATTTGGGCGCAGTGGTTAATTCTTTAGCCATCATAGCGAGCTGACCTTTGTTAGTGAGGGAAACTAGCAGCCGTTGACCAATTTTTTGAGTGGTGATGAATTTGCGATTTTTTAAATCATAAAGAGCCCTTTTAACTAAACGTTGACGATAATCTTTTTTAATAATTCTTACATATTCTCCGCCACCAACCAGATAAGCCGATTGCCATTTTTGTAAATCAATCATCGTCTGGCCGCTGGTTTTAATAAATTCAGCCAGGGACGATAGCAGATTTTTGGTTAAGAAAGATTTTTTAGCTTTCATACTATAATATTGATGAATTTAAATAATTAGTCGTGGTCGATTTTTTCATCTTGCCGTATAAAGCTTAGCATAACGTAGTGTCTGTGAAAATAGACGATCGTTCAAAAACAGGTTTACTAGGAAAATTCTCTTTGGTTTTTCAATTAGAGAGATTTTTATAATTTTTAAAACATAGATAACTTCTCTGGCAAAAAGGACGAAGGGACAAAGGAGTTTGGCGATAGCAAACAATGCCTGTGTCATAAGCTGGTTAGAATCATAAAAAACCAAATTAGGTGATATTAAAAAAGGGTTAAACATGGCCAGCTCCAGATTTTCTTTTATTTTAAGCAACTTTTCTAAGTTATTTTGCTCTTTAAAGATTATTTAAAAAGCTAGAGTTGTTTGATTTGTAAAAATTGTAGTTTTATGTTATAATTATATTACTAAAAAACGGTATTTAGTGGTAAAAT
>CAZMMW010000021.1:1240-12611 GCA_964567515.1 uncultured Gammaproteobacteria bacterium
CCGCCGTTCTTGGCAGTGGTTTTTGGTTGTGACTGTGGTTTTGTTATTGGCGGCCCAGCCTGCCCTGGCCGGTACTTATGATAGTTTAGGAGGAGCGTTGGGTTGGTTTTTATTACAGATTGCTAAATTATTTGCCGATCTGACAGTGACTTTGATTCAAATTTTATTGGCAGTAGTTCAATATAATGATTTTATTGAGGCTGACGCTGTTGAACTTGGCTGGGTGGTGATGCGCGATGTGATGAACATGTTTTTTATTGTCATGCTGTTGTTGATGGCTTTTGGCACGGTTTTCCGCATGGACAATTATCATTATAAACATCATTTAGGCAAATTGCTGATTATGGCGGTGCTGGTTAATTTTTCCAAAACCATTACTGGTTTTATGATTGATGTCAGCCAAGTGGTGATGTTGACTTTTGTTAATGGCTTTGCCCAGGCGGCGGCGGGAAATTTTGTGCAAGGTTTGCATTTGGATAAAATGTTTCAGTTTACGCAAAACCCCGATCAGTCGGTTAGTGGCTGGACCTTGTTTAGCGCCGCTCTGCTGGGTTTAATTTCAGTGGTGGTTACTACCGTGGTAATAGGCGTATTTATAGTAGTGTTTATTCTACGTATTGTGGCGTTGTGGTTTTTAACTATTATTTCGCCTTTGGCTTATGTCTTAAATGTTTTTCCGGGTCGCAGTCAAGAATATGCTTCTATGTGGTGGGATAACTTTGTAAAGTACGCTTCGGCTGGTCCGATTTTAGCTTTCTTTTTATGGCTGTCGCTGGCGGTGATGCAGATGTCGCAAGGCGGCAATACTAGCCAGAGTTTTGTCACCCCGGCTGAAGGCGAAGGTGGATTTAGTTTAGCTAATAGTGTTTCGGCTTCAATTACCGAGATTAGCTCCTCGCCAGTATTGTTGTCTTTTATTATTAATATAATTTTATTAGTGGGAGCCTTGTTTATGACCCAAAAACTCGGCGTGGCCGGCGGTAAACTGGCCGGCGCCGCCATCGCCCGGATGCAAAAAGTGGGAACAGGGATTGTTAAAGCGCCATTCAAAGGAGCGTGGAAGGCCACTAAAGCGGCGGCTACCAGAGTTAATGAGAAAGTAGTGAGCGCCACAGGCGGCAAATTAAGCCTTGATTACAGAGATTATGTAAACTCTTATAAAGCAGTTAGAGCAGAAAAACGAAAAGAAAGATATAGAGGATTTGAGGGCCGCTCACAAAAGTATTTCAGGGAGTTTGGAATCAGCCCAACTGGTATTGGTAAAGCTGTTTTAGGAGCGCCTTTCCGTTATGTCACTGAAAAAAAACAAATACGAGATAGTGAAAAGCGTAAAAAATTAATAGAGGAACGGGATAGACCCAATAAAGCCGCTGAAAAACGTGAACAGTTAAAAGCAGAAGAGAATCAACTCTCGGGGCAAAGGAGTAGCTTAGAACAAGAACGCGAGGCGCTACAATTAGATTCGCAACGTAATCCACAAAATATGACGGCAAATACTAATCGTATTAATGAGATTGATAACCAGTTGAAGGATGTAGGAAACAAGTTAATAAAAAATAATAATTTTCAAGCAATGACCGATGCAGATTTAGAAAAGCAGGTTAATGTGGAGATTCAAGCCGATATTAATAAATTAAACAAAGAAATACAAGATTTAAATCCAGTAGTAAATTTAACGCCAACCATGGATTCTGATCAGATTATTGATTTTCACAAAAAACAGCTTGATAAGAGCGACACTGATTTAGTTAAACAAGATACGGATCTTAATAAAGAAAAAGCCACTTTACAAAATCGTTTACTGCTTACCAAAGACAAAGACGAGGCTAATAAAATAAAAGGGCAGATAGACAATATTAACGAGCAGCAAACAGAGATAAATGCCAAACGAGTTGGAATTCAGCAGGAAAAGACTACTCTTGATGGCATTGGCGATATTTTTATTCGTACTAAAGAAGCTAGCCGGCTTCAGGATATATATAAGAGCAAGCAACAGAATTTAGAGGGACAGGAGAAGAATCTAACTGAAAAGTTTAAAACCCGTGATCTTAGTGGGATAGAACGACGAATAATAGACGATGAAATAAATAGCTTAGAACAAACCATGAAAAAAAGAAAAGAAGCTCGGTATTATCCAAAAGATTCTGGAGATTATTATATAGAAAGAGAAAGACGAAAATCAGTGGTTGAAGAAAAACAAAAGATAACATCTAAGAATGCGGAAGAGTTAATTGCCGGTCATGAAGCGGCAGTTAGAGGGCGTAATGAATATCAAGCCATAGCTTATGCACAAAAGTTAACAGAAGACGGTAATTTAAATGAACTGATGAATCATTATGGCAAAATAGGTGTTTTATCAGAAACCCAAGGCAATAGTAATTTTGAAGGGCTTAATGAATATAGAAAGAAAATCCTACAAGATATATTGCATTTAGATGAACAAACGGCCTTAAGATACCAAAGTGATTTATCTTATGGAGCAGAAGGGGTGGGCCAGTGGGCTGCTTCCCGCAGTGTGGGATTTAATGTGGATACCGGAAAATTTTATGAGTTAGACGAAAAAGAACATACCGCGGCGGCTTTGGCTGAAATATTAAAAATGGATCCGCAGCGCATAGGCACTTCCTTAAATCGTTTGGCTTATGGCGGAGAATCGGTGCAGTCAGACGGCACACTGAAATTTAACATAGACACTTTAGGCAAGGCCATTGCTATGGCTACCGGTACTGCCATACAATCACAAATGAACAGATTTCAAATTAATGCCGCCACTAACTTAACACAGCCACATGTATTAGAGCAATTAAAAGAATTAGTAAATCAAGGAAGATTACCACAAGGGTATATTGAGGGATTACTAAAGCGCATGACATCATCGCAGGAGAAAACAGTCGCGCAAATTATTAATTATTTACTTAGTCTTGGTAGATAAATTATTTAAGAAAGTGATTTATATGGAAGAAAAAATACTTCACCAATCTACAAACGATGCTATGTCGGACGCAATCAAAGGAAATCCGGTTTATAATTTATTGAATCCCGATGTTTATGTGGAAATAGAGAAGTTTGTAAAGGAAGAATTATTATTTGATGAACCAGCCAAAGTATCGCGTTTTGCACATAACTTAAATAATCTATTATCGCAACAAGATATTAGTAGCGGCCAGCATCAAGAGTTGATAAATAAATACCAAATCTTATTGACACGACTTCATTTAATGGGTTTGCCTCATTTATCAGAAGACGAATTGTTAAATTTGCTGCAAAACCGCTTGATACAGATTTTAGATGAGGTGAATATAAATGATAAATTACGTGTTTATCTCATGACCCATTTTTTGGTTTTAGAAGAGAGGGATATTTTTAAAAATAAAATCATTGGTATTTTGGAGAATAATAACGAATTAATCGAAGGCGCTTGTGATACAGGAGACGGCAGGCAACTAGATGGCGTTAGCCGCTGGCTGACTTATCGTAGGTTTCGCTTGGGCGTTGAGGATAAAATTAATATAGTTAAACAAAGTGAGTTTTTAGTACAGGATAAAGCTATTGTAAATTTATCAGCCAAGTCTCGTGAGCGGTTGAATAAATTATATCGTTTATATTGGCAACTTCACCAATCGTCTTTAACTCAAGAGGGTTGGGAGGACCCGGTAGTGGTGTTAGATAATGGCAGGCTCAAGTTTTTGTCAGATGGTATTTTGACGGATATTGATACAAAGGTTTGGCAGATTGTTAATCAAGTTACAGCGGAGGTGGTCGCAGAAGATAAAGAGCAAGAAAGTGTAAAAACTATTAGTCTCCAACCAACTCCTCAAGCGATGAAAACTTCCGAGCCGGCGTTCTTTTTTGACCTTGGGGATGAGAAAGAAGCAGAGCGCTATCGCGAGTCAATGGCTAATAGCCAATGGCCAATGGCAGGTAATTTAGAAAAAAATTTACGCCAGTTAGCGGAAGAAGTAATTAAACAAAATAATTTTAGGTTTAAAGATGAAACTTCACATAAGCGGTTTGTTAATCTATTTGTTTCCTATATGAAAGATGTGCGGGACGTAGTAGAGGTTAAGGAGATGCTGAACAAAGACGTATTCTCGGGCGGTTTAGGCTTGCCAGGCGACAAAGCGGAAATTGTGCTGGGGATTTTGAAAAAAGTTCATGACGAGCTGCAGGGGAGATTAGAAGAATGGCAAAAAAATCAAAATGTCAAAATCAAAGATCAAAATGTTTTAGTTAAAGAGTTAGAAATTATTGAGAAAACAGAAGTACCAAAGGAATTGCCAGAGCAACTACCGCCGGGAGTAATAGCGCCGCCCAGTTCGTTATCGGAATTGCCTATAGATGAATCTTGGCAACAGATTCCTAATTTACCGCCGGTACCGACACCATTGCAAGCTTCAAAAAAATTAGAAGACATTAAAGCGCCGCCTAAAATTTTAGGTCCGATAGAAGAGTTAAGATCCTTAGATTTAGTTGATTTTAGGCGTTTGGGCGCCGGCGCTTCAGCTATAGTCAGTAAAATTCTAGCTAAGATCCAGTTGATTGGCGAAACCGGAATTGGCCGCAAATATCAAGCCATTCGCGCTTGGCAGAATTCGCCAGTTTATAGAATGTATGTTGATATTGGTATAGCCAGTATAGAACAACAAAGAAAAGTTAGCGAGGTTGTTTTAGCCAAACAACAAACCGGAGAGGAAACTTTAACCGAGTCGGAATTTGAGGCCATAGTGGATCTTAATAAAAAACTAAGATTTTAGAAAATTCAAAGTTAAAAATTACAATTCAAAATTAAAAATAACTTTTAACTTTTCACTTTTAATTTTAAACTTTTATCATGCAGCAATTCGTCGTCCCACAATTTATCGATGTTGAGGATAAAATAATCGGCCCTATTACCGTCAGACAATTTTTGATTATTTTAGCCGGCGGTCTGTTGCTGTTTATTGAATTTAAATTATGTGATTTGATGTTGTTTATTATTTTAGGTTTGTTTACTTTGGTTTTTACCTTAGCTTTCAGTTTTTTAAAAGTAAACGGCATGCCGCTGCATTATTTTATACTTAATATTATCCAGACTTTTAAACGCCCCACGTTACGGATTTGGGACAAAACACCTCATCCTAATGAAATTAAAGAATTATCAAAACAGTTGCAGGAAACTACTGCTAGCAACATTCCTCAAGTTAAGCCCCATATACCTTTAGTTCGCTCACGTTTACAAGAATTGTCATTAGTAGTGGACACTGGCGGAGTCTATAAAACAGAAGAGGAATTGGGAATTAAGAAACCAGAAGCATGAAGTAATAATCTAGAAGCTGGAAGCCAGGATGACAAAATCCTAAATCCTAATTTCTAAACAATTCCCAATGTTCAATTACCAATAACCAATTATCAATGAATTACTAATAAAATTTCAATTTTCAATAGTCAATCATCAATTATTAAATGAAAATTAAGAGATTTAAGACTTGTTTGCCAATTGAAAATTGATAATTGATAATTACTCTTAATTCTTGATTCATTATTCATAATTCATTATTCTAAAATTATACATGTCTTCCAAAAATAAATTAGCTAAAGCTAAAAAAGGTCCGCCAACACAGACCTATTTAGATATTGCTGCTATTAAAGAAGATTGTATAGTGATGCGTGACGGCACTTTGCGGGCAGTAATTTTATGCTCCTCGGTTAATTTTGCGCTGAAGAGCGAAGACGAACAAAATGCCTCTATTCAAGCTTATGCTCAATTTCTTAATTCTTTAGAATGGCCATTACAAATTGTTATTCAATCACGCAAGCTGAATATTGACAAGTATGTAGAAAGTTTGCAGGGTTTATCTAAACAACAGCCTAATGAATTATTACGAGTGATGATTGATGATTATACTTCTTATATTAAAGAATTGGTGAGTCTGGGAGAAATCATGACCAAACGTTTTTATGTAGTTACTCCTTATAGCCACTTGACAGATAAAAAACGAGGATTTTGGTTCAGATTAAAAAATATTTTTGCCATTGGCCAGACTATTCAGTTATCCCGGGAATCTTTTGCTAAAAATAAAGAAACTTTAGACAGGCGAGTAGATTTTATTATTTCCGGTTTAGCTTCCATGGGCGTTAAAGGGGTGAGGTTGGATACTCAAGGATTGATAGAGCTTTATTATAATACTTATAATCCGGAATTAACGGAGAATGAACCTTTGGTGGAGATGGCCAAAATACAGGTAGAGAGTTAAAAGTTAAAAATTCAAAATTAAAAATAACATTTAATTTTTCATTTTAAATTTTAAACTTAATCTTGTGGCTTTATTTGCAAGAAAAATTAAAAAGGAATTAACCACGCCAGCGGCGCCTAAATTACCTACCGAAGCAGAGTTGTCGGGCAGAGAGCTATTAGAAGCCGAACGGATTTTGCGCGAAGGAGTGGTTAGGGTGCGGGATTTAATCGCCCCCTCTTCTTTTAGAGTTCAACCTAACCGGGTGGAACTTAATGGAGTGATGGTGCGTACCATTTTTGTATTAGGTTATCCGCGTTATATTTCCGTCGGTTGGTTTGCGCCGATTATTAACATGAATGTGAGTTTGGATGTGGGAATGTATTTTTATCAAGTACGGCCGGAGATAATCTTAAAGCAATTGCGCAATAAAGTAGGTGCTTTGGAAGCGCAAATCGTCGCTGATCATGAAAAAGGAGCGCCCCGGGATCCTATTACCGAAACCGCTTTGCGGGATATTGAAAAATTAAGAGATGATTTAACCCAAGGTATTGAAAAATTTTTTCAATTTGGTCTGTATGTTACAATTTATGCTAAAGATGATAAGGAATTGGATAGAATTTCCGAGCAAGTAGAGGCGGCTTTTGGTTCAAAACTGGTTTATTCGCGCCGCGCCCTATGGCAATCAGAACAGGGTTTTAATTCCACCTTGCCTTTAGCCAATGACGAGTTGCAAGTTTACTTTAACATGAACACCTCGCCGGTGGCTTCGTCGTTTCCTTTTATGTCTTCAGAATTAACTTCTGATAACGGTATTTTATATGGCATTAATCGCCACAACAACAGTTTGATTTTATTTGACAGATTTTCTTTGCAAAATGCCAATGCCGTAGTTTTTGCCACTTCTGGCGCTGGTAAATCTTATGCTGTAAAACTGGAAGTGTTACGTTCCCTGATGATGGGTACCGATGTCATCATTATTGATCCAGAAATGGAATACAAACATTTAACCGAAGCGGCTGGCGGCGCTTATATTAGCATTTCTTTAAATTCTAAATCACACGTCAATCCTTTTGATTTGCCGCGACCAGTGGGTGAGGTTAATGCCGGTGATGTTATCCGTTCAGCGGTTATTACGCTTAAAGGTTTAATACGTTTAATGTTAGGAACCTTAACACATGAAGAAGATTCTATTATTGATCGGGCTTTGTTGGAAACTTATGCTAAAAAAGATATTACCAGTAATAGCGATTTGTCACGAATAGAAGCGCCGGTGATGTCTGATTTGGAGGAGGTATTGACTGGTATGTCAGGAGCAGAAAATTTGCTTACTCGTTTAAAAAAGTTTACTCAAGGAACTTTTGCTGGGCTTTTAAACAATCCAACTAATATTGATGTTAAGAACCAACTGGTAGTTTTCTCGGTGCGGGATTTGGAAGATGAACTGCGGCCTATGGCTATTTATACCATTGTTAATTATATTTGGAATGTAGTACGTTCAGAAATGAAAAAAAGAATCCTAGTTATTGATGAGGCTTGGTGGCTGATGCAAAATGAAGATAGCGCTAAATTTATTTTTGCTTTAGTCAAACGTTGCCGTAAGTATTATTTGGGAGTAACCACGATTACCCAAGATGTTAATGATTTTTTAACTTCGCCTTACGGCCAAGCCATAGTGACCAATTCTTCTTTGCAGTTACTGCTTAAGCAGTCGCCAGCTGGGATTGATAAAATAGTTAAAACTTTTTTGTTGACCGAAGGAGAAAAGTATTTACTATTAGAGTGTGGTGTAGGCGAAGGCATTTTCTTTGCCGGTTCCAAACACGCGGCTATTAAAGTGGTGGCTTCTTATATTGAAGATCAATTAATTACTTCTGATCCCAGGCAGTTGTTAGAAATTGAACAAGCCAAAAAAGAGTTTGAGGCGAGCATGGATCAAGAGGAGAAGCAGGAAAATTAAAAATTTAAAACTTGAATTAAAAATTATTTTAACTTTTTAACTTTTAATTTTAAACTTTCAAAATGTCTAAATTACAAAAATTTCTAGGAGGAGCTTTATTAGTAGCAGTTATTTTAACCGCCGGCTGGTATTTTATTAATAAATACGTTTTGGTTAAAGATCATCTTCCCAGCAATCAAAATGTTCAAACGGCGGAACCGGTCAATAATACTAATAATCAAACCACTGTTCCGGTAGTTATTAATCAGGAGCAAGCGAATTTGCGCAGTTTAGGTTTGTTTTTTGCCAGTCGCTTGGGCAGTTATTCTACTACTTCTCAATTTTCTAATTTAAAAGAAATAGATTATTTATTAACTAATAAAATGCGCGCTTGGGCGCAAAATTATATTGCCACCAGCCTAACTCCGCTGGGTTATTATTCAGTTATTACCCGAGGCCTTGGTGCCAATATTGAATCTTTTACTAACAATCAGGCGCAGATGGTGGTGGGGACCCAGCGGCAGGAGGTTTTTAAAGTGGGCGGCGAAATGCAGTTGCGCTATCAAAATTTACTTTTACAATTTATTAAAGTAGGAGAGGATTGGAAAGTGGATGAGGCCAAGTGGCAGTAGAAAATTAAAAATTTAAAATGAAAAATGTAAAATTATTTTTAACTTTTAATTTTTCACTTTTAATTTTAAACTTCCAAGATGCCAGATTTAGATGAACAACTTTACGATGAAGAATCACAGCGACAAGCCGAAATTGAGTTAGAGGCCCAGCGGCGACAAAAGCTACAAGCGCAACAAGAACAGCAGCAAGCGCAACAGGCAGGTGCAGCCGGTTTGGCAGCGCAAGCAGTTGAACAAGGCAAAGAAATGGTGAAACAGCAGGTGAAAAGAAAAATTATACAGCAGATTTTAATTTGGCTAGGCACTCTTTTACTTAACCCCTATACTTGGATAGCCATTGGTTTGCTTGGCGCGGCTTTACTGCTGGCTTGGTGCAGCGAGGAAAAAGCTCAATGCGCTACAGCTTTGACACAAGTTTTTTATGATACAGTGATCAAGCCGATTTTTGGAGAATAAAGGCGGGTGTATAAATATTTATAGTATAATTCATATTTAGCTTGGATTAATAAAATTTAAAGTTAAAAGTTAAAAATTCAAAATTTTAAAAATGTCATTCTGAGGCTTCAGCCGAAGAATCTTACGGATGTTTCGCTTAAGCCCAACATGACAGTAGGGTTTAATCAGGGGATGTTTCGCTAACGCTCAATATGACGATTGTTATTGTCATTCTGAGGGAGCAAAGCAACCGAAGAATCTCTATCCAAGAACACCGATGTTTTGCTGGTAAATCTCTTGGTCTTATAGATCCTTCGCCTGAAGGCTTCAGGATGACAAGAGGGAAAATGAGGCTTCAGGATGACAGGGGGAGACGGGGCTTAAGGATGACAAGAGGGGGAGATTCCAGAATAATAAAGTCGTGTCACTGCGAGGCAAAGCCGAAGCAGTCTAGAGATTGCTTCGCTGATGCTCGCAATGACAAAGGAGGGGGTTGTAATGACCAAAATAATTAATTTTCAATTTTCAATAACCAATTATCAATGAATTACTAATAAATTTTCAATTTTTAATGGCCAATTATCAATTATTAAATTATCAGATGACAATTAGGAAATTGAAATTTACTTGAAAATTGAGAATTGAAAATTGATAATTATTCATACTTCTTGATTCATTATTCATAATTCTAAAAACATATTCATGCGTCATTTTCTAAAATTTTTTTTGGCAGCCGTTCTGTTATTTTGGTTTGCCATTCCCACTTTAGCTTTGGCTCAAGCGACTTTAAATCCTTGCTGGACTAAGGCAGATTGCGAATCAGCCAAAGACTTTCAAGGCAATCCTATGGGTCTATGGGGAAAAGATACTAAAAGATTCCCTAATAACGAAACAGGCGTTAGCGGCTGTGAATTAGACGGCGGAAAAGAGGTTGGTGGAGAATGTAAGGGTGGAAAAAGTACGGCAATTAATCCTAAAACTAATGATGAATTTTGCCAACCAAAAGGAACCGGTTCTGATTCCACAGCCAAATGTTATGCCAAACCGCCCAAAATAACTTTGCAGGTTCCTATTCCGGGTTTAGGAAAAGAGTTTACTGGCGGCATTGCGGTTTATATTGCTTACTTTTACAGATTTTTCGTGTCCGCTTTGGCGGTGATGGCCGTAGTGATGGTGATGTGGGGCGGTTTTAAACGCATTTACGCCGCTGGCAGCCCGGAAAGAGTCAAAGACGCCAACAATACCATCATCAGCGCCATTAGCGGCTTAGCCATCGCCCTTTTGTCTTATACTTTACTTAATTTAGTGAATCCTAAACTAGTTAACCTCCCCAGTTTGGCTATAGAAATACCAAAAAAGCAGGGATTTGGGGAGTGGTGTGGGGATGAGATAGAGAAAATGAAAGAAAATCAAGGTAAGATCTGCGGACAAATTTATGAAGATAAAAGTACAAGGTATAAATGCAGGATTAAGAGCTGCACAGATGGCGGTACAGGTTGTTTTCCTGATCCAGATAAACCCAAAAAAGATGATTTTTTAGGATATTCCTGTCAAGAAAATTATAAAGCATGCAAAAAAGTAACAGACGATAATGTTGAGAAGTATCATGGCAACGCCAATGAAGAACGTAATGTTTATGAATCGGCCTGCAATTCTTTTAGCAAAGGTGATGATATGTGTACTTGGGTTGAGTATTATGGCCCAATGAGTAATGATGATAAATGTGAGTGGTATTCAAAAGATTATCGAGACAAGTTTTGTAAAGATAAGACAAAGTGTGATGATTTTAATATATTTTTATGGGCTGGAGGCATTGCTCCTGCTTATGGGCCCAGTGGAACAGAATTTGCAGCTTGTCATAAAGATTGGTGTAACCTTGGTTGTAAGGCCGTTTGGGAAGGTCGCCCTATAGCAGGTGTTACTATTATGGAATATTGGTATTGCCGTCGGAGATAATTTATTGATACAATATATTTTGATTATGTTAGAAAACTTAGATAAAAGAAAAAATATTTTAGAATTAGGAAGTGTGAAGCTAGAATTTAGAAGCTGGAAGCTGGGGTAGTGTCATGCCGAACTAGTTTCGGCATCTAGAGATCCTGAAACTAGTTCAGGATGACAAATAGAACCGTCATGCTGAACCAACTAAACAA
>CAZMMW010000022.1:0-12332 GCA_964567515.1 uncultured Gammaproteobacteria bacterium
AACAAAGACAATGATCGTAACAATAAACGCTTTGGTAAAAATAAGAATGATTAGCTGGCGATAACTATTTGATATTGTTAAAATAGGAGATAACTTGGTTATCTCCTATTTTTATGATTAAATCAGGCAAAAAGGTATATTTAGGTTTATCTGGCGGAGTAGATTCAGCTGTATCTGCTTATTTATTGAAAAAGCAGGGCTATCAAGTGGTTGGTATATATATGAAGAATTGGACTGGTACGCATCTTAATTTGGCTGGTGAATGTCAGTGGACTCATGAACGTAATGATGCTAAAGCGGTAGCACAGTATTTGAAAATACCATTTCAAGTTTGGGATTTTGAGCGTGAATATAGAAAATTGGTCATTGATTATTTTTTTAAAGAGTATAAAAATGGTCGTACACCCAACCCAGACATCCGTTGTAACCAGTATGTAAAAATTCCATTATTTTTAAACCGCGCATTAAAGCAGGGAGCGGATTTTATTGCCACGGGGCATTATACAAGGAAATCCAAAATCCAAAATCCAAAATTCGAAACAAATCCAAAATCCAAAATTATAAAATATCAATTACTTAATGGTGTTGATAAGGAGAAAGATCAGTCGTACTTCCTTTGTACTCTTACCCAACATCAACTTAAATATCTTTTGTTTCCCGTAGGGGAATTAACTAAAAAACAAGTCCGACAAATTGCTCGGCGCGTTGGTTTGCCGGTGGCGGAAAAACCCGATAGTGTTGGTATTTGTTTTATTGGCGAGGTTAAGGTAGAAGATTTTTTGCGCACGCGTTTGCAAGAAAGACCAGGGCCAATTATTGATACCAAAGGACGTATTTTAGGAAAGCATATTGGGTTAGCTTTTTATACTATTGGTCAGCGTCATGGTTTGGGTTTAGGTAGCGGACCCTGGTATGTAATTGGGCGTAAGTGGAAGCAAAACACTTTAATAGTTGGTAAATTACAAGAGCAAAAACATTTATTATCCAGTATTTTAGTAGCTACCAAGCCGCATTGGATTTCAGGTGAGCCAGGATTGCCGGCAAAATTTTTAGTGCGTCATCGTTATCGCCACCCAGTCTTCCCAGCTCGAGTTACGCGGCGGGGTTCATCTTTGGTAGTTAAATTTGATAAATCTCAACGTGCTATCACCCCAGGACAATCAGTGGTTTTTTATAAACCGATCCGCCCCCAAGTTATTCTGAGCCCGAGTTTATCGAGGGTGAAGAATCTCAAAAAAATAGGAGGCCGAGAGATGCTTCGGCTGTTGCCTCAGCATGACAATAATTTAATCTGCCTGGGCGGCGCAATTATTGCCAAAGTTGAAAAAAGAGGATTTTTATGGTAAATTAATGATTAGATAAACAATTTATGAGGTCCGCTTATTACAATAAACCGGGATTTACCCTTTACAAAAATTAGGTTTGCCTATGCCGTATTGAATTTATGACAGCCAAAGAATTGCGTCAAAAATATTTAGATTTTTTCAAGAGTAAGGGACATACCATAATTCCTTCCGCTTCTTTAATTCCAGAAAACGATCCAACGGTTTTATTTACTACTGCTGGTATGCACCCTCTAGTACCATACTTGTTGGGTGAGCAACATCCTGGTGGTAAGCGTTTAACTTCGTGTCAAAAATGCATCAGGACGGGGGATATAGATGAAGTTGGAAATGATGTGCACTTAACTTTTTTTGAAATGCTGGGAAATTGGTCATTGGGGGATTATTGGAAGGAAGATGCGATTAAATGGAGCTTTGAATTTTTGACCAAAGAGTTGGGGTTGCCAATAGAGAAAATAGCCGTTTCTTGTTTTGCTGGTGATAGTGATGCGCCGCGTGACGAAGAGTCAGCTGGTATTTGGAAATCATTAGGAATACCGGAAAATAGAATTTATTTTTTTGGGAAGACAGATAATTGGTGGGGTCCAGCAGGGCAAACTGGACCCTGTGGCCCTGATACAGAAATGTTTTATTGGACAGGTAAGGGTACGCCGCCTGATTTGGTTACTGGCGATAATAAAGAAGGTTGGGTGGAAATTTGGAATGATGTATTCATGCAGTATAACAAAACAGCCGAAGGGAAATACGAACCATTAAAACAAAAAAATATTGATACCGGTATGGGTTTGGAGCGCACCTTAGCAGTATTAAATGGATATAATAATGTTTTTGCTATTCAAGAATTTGTACCAATAGTTTCTAAAATTAAAGAATTAGCTGCCCAACCAGACGAGAGGGCTGTTAGGATTATTGCTGACCATATTAAAGCTGCAGTTTTTATTATGGGTGATCCAAGGGGTATCAAACCATCCAATATAGGTCAAGGATATGTTGTTCGCCGTTTAATTCGTCGTGCTATTCGTTATAGTAGATTAATTGGCGTTAAAGAAAATTTAATCACGATGATAACTGAAGTTGTTTTGTCTTCTTATAAAGATGTATATCCAGAATTACGACAAAACAAAGAATTCATAATGAATGAATTAAAAATAGAGGAAGAAAAGTTTGAAAGGACGTTAGAAAAAGGACTTAAAATTTTAAATACTGAATTAATGGTCCAAGACTATCATTCAAAGAAAGAAATACAGAATATTCCGGACGTTACTCCAATAAATAATTTCGGGGGATTAACCCCCGTTCAACTGACAGGAAGGTGGTTTTTTGACTTATACCAAACATTCGGTTTTCCTTTAGAGCTCGCTTTAGAAGAAATAGAAAATTTGGGTAATTTAAAAAGAAAAATTCCGAATCATGAACTTAGATTGATAAGAGAAGAGTTTGAAAGAGAGAATAAAAAACACCAAGAACTCTCTCGTACGGCATCAGCCGGAATGTTTAAAGGGGGATTGGCGGATAATTCAGAAATAGTGGTTAAATATCATACTGCTACCCACATTTTACATAAAGCCTTACGAGAAGTGTTGGGTGATCAGGTGGCGCAAAAAGGCAGTAATATTACAGCCGAACGTTTGCGGTTTGATTTTTCTCATCTTGCCAAAATGACAGCAGAAGAAATAGCTAAGGTTGAAAAAAACGTTAATGAAAAAATTAAAGAAGATTTACCAGTTCATTTTGAAATGTTGTCGGTGGAGGAAGCTAAAAAAAGAGGTGCAATTGGTTTATTTGAAGAAAAGTACAGCAAATTGGGTAATCAAGTGAAAGTGTATTTTATTGATAACTATTCAGCAGAAATTTGTGGTGGACCTCATGTTGAGCGTACTGGCCAAATTGGCGAGTTTAAAATTATAAAAGAAGAAGCAGTATCAGCTGGAGTCAGAAGGATTAAAGCTACCATAACTTGAAGTTATGGAAT
Organism: uncultured Gammaproteobacteria bacterium; assembly: GCA_964567515.1. GTDB lineage: Bacteria > Patescibacteriota > Patescibacteriia > Veblenbacterales > UBA10138 > JBBIVB01. Next base: position 3,316 of record CAZMMW010000022.1, read on the forward strand.
TAAATTATCAATCAAGATTAATTATTGCCAATCGTTCTAACAGGCGTTGGATAATAGTATTTGTAATTTTAGCTGTTATTATCATTAGTGGCGTAGCCTTATTAATTTTACCCAGTACTGAGTTTAGGGTTAAATTGGCTGAACAGTTAATAGAAGCTCAGATCACCATCAAGTTAGATTTAGACGTTAATCAAGTTATACCAAAATTGGGAGTAGTGCCCGCTTTTGTATCAGGCGAGCAAGTCAGTGCCGTTTTAAAAAATAAACAATATATTAATTTTTCTTATCAAGGTCAATTGGTTAGTTATAAACAGTCTGATTATGAAGAAGTATTAAGCTACCATCTTAAAGCTTTTGTTCCATCTGGTTATTTATTAATAGACTCGTTACAGCAAAAGAATTTATCTGTACCAGAAGTTGCTGAATCAGGCAGCCAATTTAATTGGCAGGTTAAGGCATCTCAGGCTGCTATAAGAGACGTTCCCCTTGAATTATGGCAGGATAAAATAAAATCTTTATCTGTTGTGGAAGTTCAAAAGTGGTTACAAGCACAGCCGGGGGTAGAAAAAGTTGAATTGTATGAAAAATATAATTTTTTAGCTAAAATTAGCAGAATATTATTTTCTCATAACCAAAGATATATTATTACACTTGACAGGTAGACGAAAATTCATATAATTTAAATACAGTAATTACTTTAATTTTTTTAATTTGATAGAATCTATTGCTTAAATTTAGGCTCAAGTAAATTTATGTCTTGGCTTAATAAGCTCGACATAAATTTATTTTTTGTTTAAAATTATTTAAGAATTATTAAGAAATTTTAAGTGAACGAGCAACAACCAACTATCAGCACTAATAGTAAAGGATTTTTAGAAGTAGATGGTATAGTAGAGGAGCTATTACCAGCCGCCACTTTTAGAGTAAAACTAGACAACGGTCATGAAGTTTTAGGACATTTGGCTGGCAAGATGCGTATGTTTAGAATCAGAATTTTACCAGGCGATAGGGTCAAGTTAGAAATGACACCCTATGATTTAACCAAAGGACGTATTGTTTATAGATATTAAATTTATGAAAGTAAGAGCTTCTGTTAAACCAATTTGTCAAAAGTGTCGTCGTCTTAGGCGAGGTAAAAGATTAATTGTGATTTGTTCTAATCCTAAGCATAAACAACGACAAGGATAATTTATGGCTAGAATAGCTGGAGTAAATTTACCTAATGATAAAAGAATTGAGCATGCCTTGCCCTATATTTATGGTATTGGTTTGACCCGCGCTCAGTCAGTTTTGAAAAAAGTAGGCATAGATCCTAATATTCGTACTCGTGATTTAACAGAGGCGCAAGTTAATCGTTTACGCGAAATAATTGAAAAGGAATACAAAATTGAGGGCGATTTGCGTCGCGAGGTATTACTTAATATTAAGCGTTTAAAAGAAATTGGTTCTTATCGTGGTTCGCGACATAGTAAAAGTTTACCAGCCAGGGGGCAGCGAACTAAAACCAATTGCCGCACCGTTCGTGGTAATGTTAGACGCACCATGGGTTCTGGTCGTAAACCGGCCGCTCAAAAAACTTAAACTATTATGACAGACTTATCAACCAATATGACTATAGATAAAAAAACTAGTAGCGAAACATCTGTTGTTAAGATTGTTCGACGAAGTAAACGTAAGCGCCAAGTGACGCGGGGCATGGCTTATATTTTTGCTAGCTATAACAATACTATAGTCACTTTGGCTGATACAGCTGGTAATGTAATTGCTTCAGCCTCGGCTGGCCAAGTCGGTTTTAAAGGTCCTAAAAAAGCTACTCCTTATGCGGCTGGTATAATTGTGAGAAACGCTATAGAAAAATCCAAACTATATGGATTAAAAGAGGTTGATGTTAAAGTTAAGGGCGTGGGAGTAAGCCGAGAAGCCGCCATTAGAGCTCTGTATGCCAATGGTTTAACTGTTTTATCTATTAAAGATGTGACGCCGATTCCGCACAACGGCTGTCGTCCACGTCGTCCACGTCGTGTATAAAATTTATGGCAAGATTTATTGGTTCTAAACATAAGATTTGTCGTCGTTTGGGTGAAAAAGTGTGTACTACTGACAAATGCCCACTAACACGGAGAAATTATCCCCCTGGAGTCCATGGAGTTAAAGGGCGCGGTAAGTTAACCAGTTTTGGTAAACAATTACGAGAAAAGCAAAAAGCGCGTTATACTTATGGTATTCTAGAACGTCAATTTAGGCGTTATTATCAGGAAGCTATTCGTCGTCGTGGCGCCACTGACTTAATGTTAATGCAATTATTAGAAAACCGTTTAGATAATATTGTTTTCCGTTTGGGTTTAGCAAAAACTAGAGCCACCGCTAGGCAATTAGTTAATCATGGTCACATTCAGGTTGATGGTAAAAAAGTTGATATTCCCTCTTATCAAGTCAAACCCGGACAAAATATTAGCGTTGATCCAATAAGTTTAAAATCTGGTTATTTTGTGCAGTTAGCTAAAAATTGGGGTAAGCAGCAAATTATGGATTGGTTAGCTATAGATGCCAAGGATCTGAGGGGACAAATGTTGGATTTACCAAAGAGCGAACAAGTTAGTCAAAATATTGATTTTAGATTAATCGTTGAGTATTATTCCAAATAACCAATTTAAATTTTATGACATCAATTCCATTACCCAATCAAATAAACGTAGTTAATGTAGGCAAGAACCACGATCAAATTATTATTGAGCCTTGTTGGCCAGGTTATGGTACTACTCTAGCTAATGCTTTGCGCCGAGCATTACTTTCATCCTTGCCCGGAGGCGCCGTGACGGCCGTTAAAGTTACTGGCGTTAGTCATGAGTTTTCTAGTTTACCAGGGGTAAAAGAGGATTTGGTTGATATTATTCTTAATTTAAAACGTTTACGATTAAAAGTTTTAAGCGCCGAACCGGTAAAGATTGTTTTGCAAGTTAGTGGTGAAAAAGAAGTCCGAGCAGCTGATATTAAGACCACTAGTGATGTAGAGATTATCAACAAAGATTTACACATTGCCACCTTAACCGACAAAAAGGCTACTTTGGATATGGAATTAGTGGTGCAACAAGGACGTGGTTATGTACCAGTGGAAAGCCGTGAAAACGAAAAAGTAGAATTAGGACAAATAGCTGTTGATGCTATCTATACACCGATTATACGCGTCGGTTTTCATGTAGAAGATGTTCGAGTTGGTCAAGTGACTAATTTTGATAAGATTATTTTGGATATTGAAACTGATGGTACTATTACACCTTTAGAGGCTGTAAAACAGGCCAGTCAAATTTTAGTTGATCATTTTAATTTTATGACCGAACAACAAGTGGATAGTATGACCACCAAAGAAGAATTAGTAGAATCAGTTATGACTGATGTTGAGCAAAAGCCGGTCAAAAAAAGAGGTCGACCCAAGAAGGAAGTTTCGAGCGTTAGTTAATAAATTTTTATGAGACATCGTAAAGCAGGTAGAAAATTAGGTAGAGAATGTGGTCCTAGGCGAGCTTTATTAAAGAATTTAGCAGCCAGTTTAATTATTTATGAAAAAGTAAATACCACTGAAGCCAAAGCTAAAGAAATCAGAGGCTATGTGGAAAAGTTGATTACTCGTGGCAAAAAACCTACTTTAGCTAATCGACGATTATTAATTAGCCGTTTACCTACAAAACAAGCAGTCAATAAAATTTTAGAAGTTTTGTCGCCTCGTTATCAAGAACGATCGGGTGGTTATACCAGAATAGTAAAACTAGGTCGTCGTCAGGGTGATGCGGCTAAAGTAGTATTAATTGAATTAGTATGATGGTATCCAAACAAAAAGAATCAATAGTTACTTTTGATGCCACAGGAAAGGTGTTGGGTCGCTTAGCCTCGGAGGTGGCGTTAGTATTACGCGGTAAACGTCAGATCTCTTTCCGACCAAATGTTTTACCTAATATTAAAGTAAGAGTGAATAATGTTAGTAAATTAGTTTTCACTGGTACTAAAACAAAAACCAAGAAGTATTATCATTATTCTGGTTATCCTGGCGGTCTTAAGATTACTACTTTAGAAAAAGAATTTAATAAAAATCCAGTGAGATTATTTGGAGAAGCGGTTCGGCATATGTTGCCCAAGAACCGTTTAGCTGCCAAGATTATAAAAAATTTAGAAATTTATCGTGATAGTAAATAATATGGTTAAGAAGGAAACAATCAAGAAGCCAATAGTAAAAAAGTCAACTAAATCTCCGCGCTCTGTTAAGACTAAAGCGTCGGTAGTTGCTGTTGTTAAACAACCAATTACTAAAACAGAACAGCCGATTAAGTCACCTAAACACACTGGTTATATTATGGCTGTAGGTAGACGAAAAGAAGCAGTGGCGAGAATTCGTTTGGATTCTGGTAATGGTGAATTGCTTGTTAACAATTTATCTCTGAATCAATATTTTCCTATTTTTGAACATCAGTTTATTGTACGTCAGCCGTTAAAAGCAGCTGACTTGGAAGGCAAAGTAAATATCAGTATAAAAGTCTCGGGTGGCGGGAAAGCAGGACAAGCGGAAGCGGTGAGGCACGGTATTGCTCGGGTGTTAATTATTATGGATCCTGATTTGCGCAAAGTTTTAAAACCCCTGGGATTTTTAACTAGAGATGCTAGGGTTAAGGAAAGAAAAAAACCAGGTTTGAAAAAAGCTCGTCGTGCGCCACAGTGGCAAAAGAGATAATTTTAAAACAGCCCACTAATAAAGGGCTGTTTTATGTTAGTGAAATAATCTTTAGTAGGAATTAATTACATATATTAAATTGCTAGTCAGTCTTTTTTATTGATAAAATAGATTTTTTTGAATATAATGTTATTATGTCAACCGAGCCAGCGATATTGGCCAGAAATACTACTCATTTTACCTTAGCGTTGATTGCTCAAAAAGTAATCTCGTTTTTATATTTTACGTATTTAGCTAGGATTTTTTTACCGGAAGATATTGGTAAATATGTTTTTGCTTTATCCTTCACTACTATTTTTTCCGTCTTAATCGATGTTGGTTTGGATTATGTCTTAACAACAGAGGTGTCCAAAGATAAAAATAAAGCTCAAAGTTATTGGCAAAACGTGATAGGGTTTAAAATAATAGCTTTATTAGTGGTGATCGGTTTGGTATTTTTAGTTATTAATTTATTAAATTATCCTTTATTAACTCGCCAGTTGGTTTATATTGCCTCGGCGGTGATGGTTTTAAATTCTTTAGTTTTATCGGCTTATTCATTAATTCGTGCTTTTCAGAATTTATGGTGGGAAAGTTTAGGCACGGTTTTATTTCAACTGACGGTAGCTGCCAGTGGTTTCGTTATCTCTCAATTAACTCGTGATTTAAGATGGTTTGTGTTGGCCTTGATTATTGGTGGTCTGGTGAATTTAGTTTATTCTTGGTATAAATTAAAAATCAAATACCAAATTAACTTGTGGCCCAAATTTGATAGTCAGATTATTAAATTGTTATTAATTTTAGCCTGGCCGTTTGGTTTAGCCCTTATTTTGACTAGAATTTATGGTTATTTAGATACTGTTTTGTTATCTCTTTTAGCAAGCGACAAGGAAGTCGGTTTTTATAGCGTAGCTTATAAAATTACTTTTGCCTTTCAATTTATTCCATCGGCTTTTGCCGCTAGCTTGTTGGCTGGTTTTAGTGCTTTTTTTGTTTCTGCTAAGGAGTTATTACAGCAGACTTTTATTAAATCTATTCATTACTTAAACTTAATTTCTTTTCCTTTAACCGCGGGGATGGTAGTCTTGGCTCCGTATTTAATTCCCGTAATTTATCCCAAGTATAATCAGTCTGTTTTACCATTACAGATATTAATTCTGAGTTTAATTTTTTTGTTTTTAACTTTTCCGGTGGGTTCTTTGTTAAGCGCTGGCGGACGACAACGTCGTAATAGCGCTAACTTGGCAGCGACAGTGATTGTAAGTATTATCATGAATGTGGTTTTAATACCTAGATATGGCGCCGTAGGCGCAGCCATTACTTCCTTGGTTGGTTCTATTATATATTTATTTTTGGGTTTAATAGTAGTACCTCGTTTAATTACCGTTGACTTATGGTTATTGGCTAAGACCACTAGTAAAACTTTGCTGGCAGCAGGCGTGATGGTACTGGTGATTTATGGTTTATTGACCTTAATGAGTCCCTGGTTATTAATCTTGATAGGTATCACGGTTTATATTTTGGCGATTTTGTTGTTACAAGCTTTAACAGTCAATGAATTAAAAGCCCTTTGGAAAATTGTTAGTAGACGTCAATCAGTTTAAATTATGAAAAAGTTATTATTAATCACGGTTGATTATTTACCCCAAACTGGCGGAGTAGCTAATTATTATGCTCGCTTAGTAAAGCGTTGGCCAGAATGTATAGCCGTCTTGACTTGTGTTCCTGGTAAGACAGCGGTTGGGTTATACAGAGAAAAATTTATTTTTTCTTTTATTTGGCCCAGATGGTTAAAGTTATTATGGTTAATACCTAAGTATCAAAAAATTACCAAAGCTAATACTATTTGGGTGGGCAATATTTTACCTGTAGGTACAGCTGTCTGGTTGTGGCATCTTTTTACTAAAGTAACTTATATTTTGTCGGTTCATGGTTTAGATATTCAGTTGGCAAAGCGGTCCTGTTGGAAAAAATGGTTGGTTAGTAAAATTTTATCCCGGGCTACCAAAGTGATAGCTAATAGTAAGTTTACCGCTGATTTATTAATCGATTTTAAATTAGAGTCAAATAAAATTGATTATTTGTACCCTTTATGTTTGTCGCCTATCAAATTAGATTCTATTGTCACTACCAAGTTAGTTAAAAAATATAATTTAGAAAAGCGGTTAATAATCTTAACAGTGACGCGTTTAGTTGCTAGAAAAGGCGTGGATCTAGTGCTTAATGCCTTGGTTGAAGTAGCTAAAACTAATCAGAATTGGGTTTATGTGATAGTGGGTGAGGGCCCGGAACAAGATAAATTAGCCCAGCAAGTCAAGCAATATAATTTGCCGGTGGTGATAACAGGTAAAGTTTCTACTGAGGAGCGAGCGGCTTGGTATAATTTATGTGATATCTTTGTGATGACACCACTTAACGATCCGGTTGACGTAGAGGGTTTTGGTATGGTGTATGTGGAAGCCATGAGTTATAGCAAGCCGGTGGTGGCGAGCCGATTTGGTGGCATACCCGAGGCGGTTGGCGAAGCGGGTTTATATGCGGATAATCATCTTGAATTAGTAGCAGTTTTAACCAGATTACTGGGTGATCATACCTTAAGACAGAGCTTAGCTATTAAAAGCCAGCAGCGGTTTAATTATTTTTCCCAGTTACCTGATCAAACAAATATTTTATTTACAGTTTAATTTATGACGCCTAAAGAGTCAATCAGTAAATCAACTAAAGTAGATATTTTAATGTTTAACATGTCAGCTTACAGTGATTGGCAGAGTGGTTTTGTTAATCGCAATAGTCATGTTTTGCACGGTTTATTAAATCATTCTCAGGTGCGCAAAATAGTCGCTATTGATTATTTGCCTTTACCTTTAAAAGGGCAACAAAGGTGCTAATTCAAAATGTTTGGCGCGGTCCGCAGGGTAAAATAATACATTGGTGTCCGCATTCTCGTTTAACGGCCGTTAGTAATCAGGCGATTAATAGAACAATTTTTAAAGTCCCCGGTTCTCCTCAGGAGGTCAATTATAAATTATTTGTTTTTTCTACTTATTTTTCTTATCTAAGCGAGAGTCTGATGTTAGCTGAATTACGTCGTCAGATCAGAAAGCTAAATCTGAAAAACATTGTAATTTGGTCTTATGTACCTACTTTTACTAAATATTTGGATATCTTGCCAGCGCGAATTAAAGTGTTTGATGCTGTAGATAATTGGTTAGTACATTCAGCTTATCAAAACATTCAGGATCGTCTAAAAGTAAATTATGAATATATTGCCCAGCATGCTGATTTGATTTTTACTACCGCTGAGGAGTTAGTTAAATTTTTCGGTCGCCAACAGGACATTTATTATCTTCCGAATGGTGTACGCTGGGAGGAATTTGCTGAACCATCCAAGCTGGTTAATCGTGATATTGCCACCTTGCCACGGCCGATTATCGGTTATGTTGGTATTATTCAACAAGATAGAATTGATTTGGATTTGATCGCTTATTTAGCTCGCGAGAATCCTAAAAAATCAATTGTGCTAGTTGGCCCGGTGTGGTCTAATTTTAGGCAGCAGGTTAAAGATAAATTAAAAGATTATAATAATATTTATTTTTTAGGGCGTAAACATTACGAGGAGGTTCCTTCTTACATTAATCAATTTGATGTTGGTATTGTGCCGCATCTAGTTAACGATTTTGGTAAGCACACTAGTCTACTGAAAATTTTTGAATATCTGGCTTTGGGTAAACCAGTAGTTACCACGCCTACTGCCGGTACTAATAATTTAAGCGGAATGATTAAGGTGGCCTTAACACCAGAAAAGTTTAATCAGGCCATCATTGAGGAGTTGGCGCAGGATAATGAGCAAGCAAGAATGCAACGGAGAGAATTTGCCCGCCAGCAAAGTTGGCAAAATCGTTTAGATTTTATGATGGAAAAAATATTAGCTAAGTTATAATTATGACTCGGATTCATTTGTGGAATAGAAAACATACTTTGCAGCACGATTATTTAGGTCGTTTTTTGTGGTTTATTGGAAATCCGTATTTTAAAATAAAAAATATCCTCTCTGTTAGCACAACGAAGAATAAAGCTGATTTTTATTGTGAGGAGCAAGAGTGGAATACTTTGATGGGAAAGTTAGCTCAGGAAACTAAGCAGACTGGATTTTTGGAAAAAGTAGTAAAACGTTTTAATGATAGCAGGAAAATATTCCGTCGGGCGGCGATTGAATTAAATAACCCTGCTGTTTTAAAAAAATTAAGTAACGCCGATTTATTAAAACTGTATCAAAAAATAAAACAAGCTCATTTACGCCATACTTATTTTTTCTGGT
>CAZMMW010000023.1:0-11809 GCA_964567515.1 uncultured Gammaproteobacteria bacterium
TGATTATAATTTATTACTTTATGTTTAGTTTTTTATCAACCAATAAACATAATCAATTATGTAAACTTTTGGAAGAGGCGAATTGTTTGTCACACGAGCAATTTAAAGAAGCGGTTAAACAAGCTAAACGAGAAGGACGATCTTTAGCCGAAATTCTACTTAATAATACCCTGTCACAGACCGTGCAGGATAGAATATTACAAATACTGGCCAAATTTTATAATCTACCGGAGGTTATTTTACGACGCAGGGTGATTTCGCCCTATGTGTTGAATTTAATTCCTAAAGAAGTAGCTGACCAGCACCAAATAATTATTTTTAAAAAAGAAAAAAATATCATCAACGTAGCTACTGTTGATCCAGAAAATTATCAAGTAGTTGAATTTATCAGAAAAAAAACTGAGTTGGAACCGAAAGTTTTTTTAACTACACCAACCGATATTAACATCGCTTTAAAAAAATATCCCAGTAAAATTTCCGAAGAATTCGCTAAAATTATTCAAGATAGTATTAAAGAAACAATATCCAGTCGTGAAACGGCTGAAAAGTTAGCTCAACACGTTCCTATTATTAAAATGGTAGAAACAGTGATAGATCAGGCTTTAATACAAAATGCTTCCGATATACATTTTGAACCGACGACTTGCAGTGTTATTATTCGTTTTCGTATAGATGGCTTATTGCAGAAAATAGTGGAGTTGCCACATGGTATTTTGCCGCCTTTAGTTGCCCGTCTTAAGTTGCTAGCTAATTTAAAACTAGATGAATATCGTCAACCACAAGACGGCAGATTTAAATTTATGTTTAAAGAACGCGAAGTAGCTATTCGTGTTTCAGCTATTCCCACACTGCATGGTACTAAGATTGTTTTAAGGTTACTGGATGCTAAGAGTAAACAGTTTACTTTGAGTAAATTGGGTTTAAATCAACGAGATTTAACAATTCTAAAACAAGAATTGATTAAACCGCATGGCATGATATTAGCTACCGGCCCCACTGGCAGCGGAAAGACCACTACACTTTATACTATTTTGAGTTTATTACATCGCGAGCATGTAAATATTTGTACGATTGAAGATCCGGTGGAATATAGTTTAGAAGGTATTAATCAGATGCAGGCAAATAATACAGTTGGCCTTACTTTTGCTTCAGGTTTAAGATCAATTTTGCGACAGGATCCGGATATTGTTATGGTAGGAGAAATTCGAGATACTGAAACAGCTGATATTGCTATTAATGCTGCTATGACCGGACATATGGTTTTATCCACACTACATACTAATGATGCTTTTTTGGCAGTGCAGAGATTAACTGAAATGAGTGTACCATCGTTTTTAACGGCCTCGGTAGTAAATTTAATTATTGGTCAACGGTTAGTGAGAAAAATTTGTCCACATTGTCGCTCACGCTTACCTTCGTCTACTAAAATATGGGGGAGCTATAGTGAAATATTTAATTTTAATGAGGTTATTACTAAACTTAAAAAATTGAATTTGTTATCAAATGAAATAAATAATATAGAAGAGATAAAACTCTATCATGGACGTGGTTGTGAAAAATGTAATAATACTGGCTATAAAGGCAGGATAGGAATTTACGAAGTTTTATTAGTTACCAAAGAATTAGGAGAAGTGATTAGGAAAGAATCCTCAGCTCGACTTATTAAACAGAAAGCTTTAGAAACCGGCACTTTAACAATGGTAGAAGATGGACTGCTAAAAGTATTTACTGGACAAACTACTTTAGAAGAGGTGTTGCGGGTAACTAGAGATTAAGATATGACTACTTTTACCTATACTGCTCTAGATAAATCAAATTCTTACTTAAAAGGTAGGATAGAAGCTAAAAATTTCAAAAAAGCCAAAACCTCATTAGAACAACAAGGTTTATTAATTGTTAATTTAAAATCAGAGAAACGCTACCGGTTTGTAAAAATAGATAAATATTTAACCAGAGTCACTAGACTGGATAAAATTTTCTTTACCAGCCATCTTCATACTTTATTAGAAGCCGGTATACCACTAGATCAAGCTATTCAAGCTGCAGCCGAGCAAACCACTAATCAAAAATTCAAAGAAGTGTTGTTGGATATTTATCATAATATTCAACGCGGCCAGTCGCTTTATTCTTCATTAGCACATCACCAGCAATATTTTTCTAATTTTTATTTAAGTTTAATTAAAGTAGGTGAGACTAGTGGCAAACTTGACAGCGTACTGTCCTATTTATTAGAACAACAAGAACGTGATTATGAATTGTTAATCAAGGCTCGCGGCGCTATGATTTATCCTTGTATTATTTTAGGGGCCATGTTAACGATGGTGACTTTTATGATGATCTTTGTTATTCCTAAAGTAACCAGCTTGTTGCAGGAATATAAAGTTGATTTACCGCTGGCTACTAAAATATTAATTATTGTCAGTAATATTTTAAGCAATTTTGGTTTAATTTTACTGCCTTTGTTGATTATTTTATTTTGGTTATTTAGAAGATTTATTCGTACGCCACAAGGTAGTTGGTGGTGGGATGGTTTATTGTTAAATTTACCTTGGCTTAATCAAATTATTAAAGAATTTAATTTAGCGCGGTTTGCTCGGGCGATGAGCTCACTGTTAAAAAGCGGCATGGTAATCGATCAAGCTTTGGAATTATCTTCAGCGGTGGTGGGTAACGCTCGCTACCGGAAATCAATTCAGGCCAGCGTAGGTTTTGTGCAAAAAGGCATTTCTATTACCGAGGTTTTTAGCGGTTATCCCAAACTCTACCCTCCTATTACCAGTCGGATGATAGAGGTAGGAGAACGCAGCGGTAAACTTGATTATATGTTAGGACGCCTGGCTAATTTTTATGAAAAAACAATTAGCAATACTTTGAGTAATATAACCGCCATTATAGAACCGGTGTTACTGTTGTCTATTGGTTTAGGGGTTGGTTTTATTGCTATTGCTATCTTAACGCCTATTTGGAAGTTTTCCAGCACTATTTAATAAATTATGAGTTTAACTAATAAAAAAGGCTTTACTCTAATTGAATTGGCTATAACCATAGGTATTTTAGGTTTACTTTTGGCTATAGCTATCCCTTCTTATGCTACTTTAAGAAATCACATTGCTTTAAGTAATTATACTGACGAAATAGTGAGTGCTTTAAGAACAGCACAAAATAATGCCATGGTTTCACAGGGCGGGGTGGCACATGGTTTACATTTAGAAACAAACCGCTATTGTGAGTTTGCCGGTACTTCATTTTCAGGCTGCGCCTCACCTTATTATTCTTTATCAGGAGGCATCAAAATCAGTAGCGGTACTGGCAATATTGTCTTCGCGAGATTTTCAGGTATGGTAGCGGCTCAAGTAAATATTGTATTGCAGGCTTCGGGCACTACCAACAAAACTATTACCGTTGAAACAAGTGGTAAAATTTATGAACAATAATTTTCACTCTAGTCTTCGTAAATTTTATAATCACCCAGCCGGCTCTATGGTGATAGAAGTTCTTTTAAGTCTCGCCATGATGGCAATTATTGCTGTAGTTATTGGTAATACTCTTATAGCTGTGCACCGTTTGGAGGGAGCTAGTGATTTACGGAACAGAGCTTTAACTTATACCAAACAAGCTCTGGAAATCATTACCAGTTTATCGGCGAATATGATTAATAACCCTTTTGTTTGTTCATCTTCTGCTTCTTTTTCTTCAACACCAAACTCCGGTACAGTTATTAGTGACCAGTGCCAACTTAATAGTGATACAACAAAAAAATGTCGCCTACCAAGTCCGGCTTATGTAAGTTGTTGGCTGGATCAACCTGTAGGATTATCTAACAATAGTGATTTGCACCTGCAGTTAATTTCAGGAAATTGGAAACTGGTAACTATCGCGCCGGCAGACGAAGTGCCAACACCTTTTAATAGAACTATAACGATTCAAAATCAAAACTCTCCTGCGGATAGCAATATTAAAACTATAACTGCCACAGTTACTTGGACCGAACGCGGAAATACTAAACAACTACAGCTCTCTACTATTCTAACCGCTTGGAAAAATTTATGAGCCAGACGCCAAAATTACATCACGGCTTTACTATTGTTGAACTATTAGTGTATGTCAGTATTGTCACAATAGCTCTGACAATTTTCTCTATATTTGTAGTTGATGTCATTAAAGACAGCAGTCGTAGCAAAACCACCAAAGAAGTGCAGCAGAATGCCCAGCTTATTATGGATCGTTTAACTGGCGATATTCAGCACGCACAGGCTATTACTTCTGTCGGTACTAATTCCGTGTCTCTTACTAATAGTATTGGCGTGGCTGTTACGTATGCTTTAGCTAATCAAATAGTTACTTATCAGCAGGGTGTAGCTATTGCCGTGCCGATTTCGAATAATCAAGTCCGTGTTACTACTTTGAATTTTAGTGGTTCCGATCCCACCATAACTATTAATTTAACTGTGCAACAGAAAAATCCCAATGCGTCCGCTGCTGGGCAATACAGCACTACGCTTACTTCTACTGTAGCACGCCGTCAGGCAATATATTAACAATATGAATGCTAATTACAAACCATATCAAAAATATCCTCAAGGCGGTATTGCTATACTCACCTTACTTGGGGTTTCTGTGTTTGCTTTGGCAGTTATGATTACGGTTGTTAATTTGGCACACGACCAGGCACAAATTGTGAATGCGCAAGAAGCTTCACAAAAAACATTTTATGCCGCTGAAGCAGGTTTAAACAAAACGCTTTATAAGTTAGCAAGCAACCCATCTACGAGTAGCTTTACTATTAATAGCGATGGTATGTCTACGCTAGTAACAATAACACCGGATTTTCTTCCTACCGCCACTGAATTTCAAGGTACTATTAATGTTCGGACAACAGATTCAACAGGTAAAGTACGTACTATACAAACAAGAGCAACCACTTCTTCTTTGGGTGGTATTTTTGTTTATGGCGCTCAGACAGATGCGGGAGGAATCGAATTTACATCTAGTCCCAGCATTATTAAAGGAGACATTTATTCTAACGGTGATATTAATGGTAATGGTATTATAACAGGAAACGTCACAGTGGGGAGCGACTCCATCTTAGATCAGCAGGATATAAAACAAGATAGTGAGTTTAAGTTTGGATTAGCCGCACCATTTACTGATATTGCTCAGTCTTTTGTCGCTGGCACCACCGGTACGATTAATCGGTTCGCACTTTTATTGAAACGGGTAGGACCTAATCCACCACTTTTAAAGTGGCAGATTGTGGCCGATAATAATGGAAAGCCGGCTACTACCTATCTAAAATTTGGCACCATTGATAGTGCTAATAATGTTGATACATCTTTAGGCTGGGTCAATATCAATGTTTCTAATAGCCCAAATCCCATGCCAACGCTTACCGCGGGTGTTAGGTACTGGTTAGTACTTGATACAGCAACCACCACTTCTGGTGACTATTGGGTGTGGGGTATGGATAGTAGTAATACGTATAGTAACGGTGATGGTTATTATACAGCGAGTTGGACAAATAGTAACGCGATTTGGATGTCGGTTAAAACTGGTGGTGGAGATTTAGGTTTTAAAACTTGGCTCGGTAGCGCTTATCATGTTTTAAGTAATGTTACTGTTATTGGTAATGCTTCAGCTCATCATATTTCATCATTATACGGTACTGCAAAAATTTGTGGCGACGCAAATTATTTTACTATATCACCTACAGCTTTAAATTTTCTTAACAACCCTACCGGCCCGCCGTCTGGACCATGTCCTACACCACTTACTCCTGGCGCTGGTGTTTTAATCGATAATTTGCCAGTTAAAAAAAGATTGCCTATCATTGAAGATGATATTACAAAGTGGAAAAAACAAATAGAAGACGCTTCTGGAACCATACCTTCTTGTATTACCAAAACCGGTAATACATATAAAGTTGAAAGCAATTGTTCATTAGGCTGGCAGAAAATAGATGGCGATTTGGAGATAAAAAAGAATAACACCACCTTAACGCTTATGGGAAACGTTTGGGTGACAGGAATTATTACTATCGATAATAATCCAACTATAAAAATCGCTAGTACTTTGAGTACTAAAAGTCTTATACTTTTAGGGCGGAGAATTACTATTGGCAACAATGCGGCACTTTCTGGTTCAGATTGTACTGGTTCTTGTCCTACTAATTTTTTGTTAGTTGTTGCTACCGATACTGATACTAGTAAACCATGTACATCAACAACGCCCTCGATAAACGCTGCAAATAATAGCGCTTCTGTTATTTTTGCTGCACCATTAGGGTCAATCCAAACAAAGAAAGCTAAGATTAATGCCGGAGCTTCTTATGGCCTTTGTCTTGATAATCAAGCAGAAGTAAATTTTGTTAGCTCTATCTCCTCTCTTTTTATCCCTTCTCCCACCCAACAGCCAATTAGTGTTGTGCCGAATACCTGGACAGAACAGTAATTTTTAAAAGTGGTTGAATAATTTAATTATTCAACCAAAAATCAACAGTAGAGTTTTGCACTTGACAAAAATTAGCACTTTGGGGTGAGATGAGGCACTATTTAAGTAGAGATACGCACATATAAATTAAGTAGACAATTTTAACCTAATTAATAATCAGTTGATTTTTAGGAGGAAATCAATTAAAAGGAGAAAATTATATGCATAATAAATTAAGTTACAAATTTATTCTGCCGATAGTAGCAGTAGTAGCTTTGGTGTTGCAATTAATTTCACCAGCCGTTGCTTTGGCTGTCATAACCCCGACACCAAGCTGGCCGACAAGTTGGATTTCGCCATCACAGTGCTCAGAAGATGTTAGCGGTGACGAAAACCCAGGCCAGACTGATTTGGTTGGCGATGCAGCTAATTCGGCGATAGGTTTTCAGGAAGATAGTAACTTTTTCTATTTTCGCGAGAGAGTGGTTGGTAATCCTAAGAGCGGTGGAGTTTGGAAGAACACTGCTTGGGTTGTCTTGATGCAAACCACCCCGCCATCATATCAATATTTATTGGGACTCAATGGCGACAAGTCAAAAGTGGAAATTTGGCGCAACGCCCCCCAGGTACAGCGGTAGATTTTAGTCCTTTGTTTAACGATCCGGCTGACACCAAAATTTGGTATGGCAACGCGACTACCTATGCTAGGTCTTCTGGTAGTGGTCCGTATTTTGTTGATTGGGCAATCCCTAAGAGTCAATTAAGTGGCACTGGAATTACACTTAATACGACAAAATTCTTTGCTACTTCGCAAAATTCCAATAATTATAATAAAGATCACCTAAATTGTTATGAGGTGAGTGCTGATGTAATGATTACCAAAACTGATAATCCCGATCCAGTTGCTTTAGGTGGCAGTTTGACATATACTATTACAGTTTCTAATAATGGGCCAGAACCGGCTACCGGAGTGACAGTAACTGATGCATTGCCCGGTAATGTTACTTATGTATCGGATGATGGTGCGGGGGCATATAATTCTAGTACAGGTGTTTGGACAGTAGGTTCACTGGCCATTAGTGCTAGCGCAATCCTTAATATTACCGTGACAGTAAACTCCGGTACGTCTGTTAGTAATACAGCTACAGTTACTGCAACCACTACGGATCCTAATACTGCTAATAATAGTGCCACAAGCACCACCATAGTTAATACCCCAGTCAATACTGCGCCGGTTTTGGGTGCTATTGGCAACAAGACAGTTAATGAACTTACATTGCTTACTTTTACCGCTACCGCCACTGATGATGGTTTGCCAAGTGGGGTTTTAATTTATTCTTTAACTGGTACAACAGTTCCAGCCGGCGCTTCCATAAATCCTGCCACAGGAGATTTTACTTGGACTCCAACCGAAGCTCAAGGTCCAGGATCATATCCAGTAACAATTCAAGTTTCTGATGGCTCTTTAACTGATTCAGAAACTATTACCGTGACAGTGAACGAAGTTAACGTGGTTCCGGTAGCTTCGGATGTAACTACTTCCACACACCAAAATACTTCCAAAGATATTACTTTACCAGCTACTGATTCTGATATTCCAGTTCAAACTTTAACTTTCTCTATAGTTGTTGGTCCGTTTCATGGTTCGGTCGGTGCAGTAGTTGGCAATCAAGTGACTTATACTCCAGATTCTAATTATAATGGTCCAGACAGTTTTACTTTTAAAGCCAATGACGGCGTGGTAGATAGCAATATCGCTACGGTGAATATTTCAGTAAGCAATGACGCCCCAGTTCTTAATTCAATTGGTGATAAAACAGTGGATGAATTAACTTTGTTAACTTTTACTGCCACTGCTTCTGATCCTAATTCAGATCCTTTAACCCTTTCTTTAGCTGCCGGTGCTCCAGCTGGTGCTTCTATAAATCCTGCCACTGGCGTCTTTACTTGGACTCCAGATGAAGCTCAAGGCCCAGGAGTATATCCTGTAACTATCCAAGTTACTGATGGCGCTTTAACTGATTCAGAAACCATTAATATTACAGTGAACGAAGTTAATCTAGCGCCCCAAGCTTCAGATCAGTCAGTAACTACTGACGAAGATAATCCAGTAACTGTGACTATGTCAGCTTCGGACTCGGATATTCCAGTTCAGGCTTTAACCTACAGCATAGTTACTTCACCTACCAATGGCACTTTAGGTTCAGTGGCAGGTAATCAAGTTACTTATACTCCTAATGCCAATTACAATGGTCCGGATTTTTTTACTTTTAAAGCTAATGATGGTGTAACTGACAGCGCTCCAGCAACAGTATCTATTACTGTTAATGGGGTGAATGATCCTCCAACAGTTATTTTAGTTGGTGCTAATCCAATTAGTTTAACTCAAGGCAACACTTTTACCGATCCTGGCGCAACAGGAAACGATTTAGAAGACGGCCCTTTAACGCCAGTGGTTACTGGTACGGTGGATACTAATACAGTAGGCACTTATATTTTAACTTATACCGTTACAGATTATGGTGGTTTAACTGCCCAAGTAACTCGTACGGTGAATGTTAACTCTAGCGGCGGCGGTGGCGGCGGTGGAGGGGGAGGTGGTGGTTTTATTTGTTCAACCCCGACTCCGGGATCAGTGAGTGTAAATTATACTGGTGATCCAGCTACTGGAGTAGTAACGCTTAATTTTACTTATCCTATCAGCGTTACTCAGATAGCTGTTAGCAATACCGCGGATTTCACTGGTGTTAATTTTGAGCCGGTAGCGGCCAGTAAGAGTTGGGCTTTACCTTCTAGCACAGGGGCATATACTGTTTATGTTAAATTCCGTGAGTCTAATGGCTGTACCGCAGAAAAGAATATTACGGTAGGAACTGGTACGCCGCAGGTTTTAGGGGTTACTAGTACTATACCACCTGTAGGTAAAGTCTTGGGCGTTAGTACTTGTGGTATTTATCTGAATGATTATATCAAATATGGTAGCAAAAATAATAAAGATGAGGTTAAGAAGTTGCAAGAGTTTTTGAATAACGAGTTGGGAATAAAACTACCACTTACTGGGGTTTATGGATTACAAACCAAAGCCGCAGTGGGCAAATTTCAGTTAAAGTATTCAGATGAGATTTTAAAACCTTGGATACCTTATGGTTTGTCTAATAAGCAGACGCCAACCGGATATGTTTATAAGACGACTAAGCGTTGGATTAATATGATAAAGTGTCCAGAATTGAATTTGTCAATGCCACAATTGCCGTAAAAGTATAAAAAATTGAAATTGAACCCGTCCCGATATATATCGGGACGGGTTTTAATTTCCCTGTGGATAACTAGCTCTTGACTAGTAATTTAGGTATGCTATTATTAAATCAGTTCTTAAAAACAAAATGCAAAAAATTTTTCAGACCCGGGACATAATCAACATAATTTGATTTAATATCCCGGGTCTTCTCTTATATAAAACAACTAAATAATCTTTGGTTAAAGCAATAGGCTGTGGTATTTTTATAGTATTATGTTAAGTTGGTGGCAAGCGGTAATTTTGGGTATAGTGGAGGGTATTACTGAATTTCTACCCATCTCTTCTACTGGGCATTTAATTTTAGCAGGTCACCTTCTGCATATTAGCAGCAGCGAGTTTTATAAAACCTTTGAGATTTTTATACAACTGGGAGCCATTGGAGCGGTGGTTTTGCTATATTGGCGCCAATTTTTTAATTATCAACTGCTGTTTCGTTTGTTGGTGGCTTTTTTACCCACAGCCATTTTAGGCTTGATTTTTTATTCCTTGATTAAGAAATATTTATTGGGTAACTGGTTGGTGGTTGTTAGTTCATTGTTTTTAGGCGGTATATTCTTATGGTGGTTTGAGAAAAGATATCAAACTACTTCTACGATTAATAATTTAACTGATATCACTTTAAAGCAAGCTTGTTTAATCGGGTTTTTTCAAACTATTGCTTTTGTTCCCGGTGTTTCGCGAGCAGCAGCTACTATTATTGGCGGTTTAATTTTAGGTTTAAAGCGCCAAGTAATAGTAGAATTTTCTTTTTTATTAGCCGTACCAACTATGTTAGCAGCCAGTGTGTTAGATTTATATAAAAGTCAGTTAAATTTTACTAATGTTGAGATAACTAATCTGGCAATAGGTTTTATAGTAGCTCTGATCACGGCGGTTCTAGTTATTAGATGGCTGCTGAATTTTATTCAACGCAAAAATTTTATACCCTTTGCTTGGTACAGGATGGCGGTGGCGATAATATTTATATTGATATTTTTCTTTTACACTAACTGATGAGCATTAGCCACAAAGCAGTTAAGGCAAAGGTTTGCACTACCATACCTTCAGGCCAGCTGATTTTGTGCCCGGGAATGTTATGGATAGCTTCATGATAGTAGGCGAATGATTTAAGCCAAGGCGCGCGGGTTAACATATAAACGCCTTGCATAATATCAGGCAAAATAGATCCTAAGATAGCTAAAATAATAACCCCTAGGGAAATTTGCGGTTCAATACTAAGATAAAGTAGTGTAAATAATAACATAATAGCCCCGTCAATTACAGTGGCGCCCATTAAACGCCTAAAACCTTTGCTGGGTGTTTTGCCTTCAGTTAGATGTTCATCGCCGTGTGGTACGAAATCTAAAATCAGATGTGACAAGAATCCTCCTATTAAAGCAGCTAGAGGATTAGGAATTAATTTAGCTATTAATAACCCTGCCGCACTATGCACTGTTAGATACATATATAATTTGTAATTTAGAAATTAGGAACTAAAGTCATTATAACACCTATGTAAAACAAAAAGAAGCTCTCATTAGAACCCCTTTTTGTTGAATAAGATAAATAATTACATGCCAGCTGGTTTTTGCAATTCGTCTTTTTTACAATGTGAACAATATTTACCATGAGTAACTAGTTCATAAATAGCTGCCACTCCAACTAGAATGTAAATAAGTTTAGAAATAGATTGATCCATGCCGCCAAACAAACCCCCTATTTCCCAATTAAATAAAGCCAGAACCAACCAATTTAAGCCGCCTATGATTATTAGGATAAAAGCGATATAATGAAGGTTTTTATTACAACAATTGACCATAATTTCACCTCCTTTTTGAGTAGTTGCAAATTGATTATAACATAAATTAAGCTGATTCAAAGTTATCAAGACTTGATAATTTTTGTTAAATAAATTATAGTAAAAAAGCTTATTTAGTGCGACGCGGGGTAGAGCCAGTAAAACCTCGTTAAGCTCCGTACGGGCTAAATGGGCTAGTAAAGGCTTTATTTATCACAACTTGTCGTCTAGGTAGAGTAAAGCAAACTTTACGTGACGCGGGGTAGAGAAGTGGCATCTCGCCAGGCCCATAACCTGGAGATCGTGGG
>CAZMMW010000024.1:0-11662 GCA_964567515.1 uncultured Gammaproteobacteria bacterium
GGTAATTAGCTAAAGCATTATCCACTTTATCCTGAATAACGCGTTGCAACGGTCTGGCACCGTATAAAGGATCAAAACCTTCCTGAGCCAACTCCTCCACCGCAGCTTCGCTGACTCTTAAAGTAATGCCCTTAGTCTGCAACATTTTAGCTAATTTAGCTAATAATAATTTAGCAATCATTACCACGTCCGCCAAGTTTAAAGGAGTAAAAACAATTACACCATCAAAACGGTTAATCAATTCCGGTTTAAAATAATGTTTTAATTCACTTTCTAATAAAGCTTTTCTGATATCAACCAGCGAAGCGCCGACTTTTAAATTGTCTTGAATAAATTGTGTGCCGGCATTAGAAGTGGCGATAATAATAGTATTGGTAAAATCTACTGTCCTGCCTGTAGCATCAGTCAAACGACCATCGTCAAATAGCTGTAAAAAGACATTAAGAATATCCGGATGGGATTTTTCAAATTCATCCAACAAAATTAAGGTATAAGGTTTTTGTCTAACAGCTTCGGTTAAAAACCCTTGCTCCCTGCCCAATCCCGGAGGTGCGCCAATTAAACGATACATACTTTCCGTGGTTTGAAATTCCGACATATCTAATCTGATCATTTTATCTTCTCCGCCAAAATATTCCGCTGCCACAGTTTTAGCTAATTCGGTTTTACCTACACCAGTGGGGCCTAAGAACAAAAAAGTGGCAATAGGACGATGGCTGGTTTTTAATTCCACCCGCGCTCGACGCAAAGCCGCTGACACCATTTTGACTGCTTCATCTTGCCCAATAATTCTCTGATGTAAAATATTTTCTAAATTTAATAAACGCTCACCTTCGGTTTTAGTTACTTGTGTCACCGGCACATTTACTTTACTAGACACTAATTGAGATATGTCCTCTGCTGTAATAGTAGAATTAATACCCTTATACTGTCTGATAAAAACCGCTACCTCTTCGCATAATTTAATAGCTTTTTCAGGTAAAGATCTATCCGCTAAATAACGTTTGGACAACTCTACTGCCTTTGCCAAAGAACCATAGGAAAAATAAATATGATGTTGATATTCTAATGGTGGTACCGTAGCTTCTAATATCTGAATAGCAGTATCATCGTCTGGCTCTTCAATTTTAACTTTGTCCAAAGCATTACCAATAGAAGTTCTTTCTAAATAATCGCGCCAATCAGCTGGTGTAGTAGTAGCCAAAGTAATAATTTTGGTTTGAGTGATAAAATTGGCTACCATCTCCGCTGTATCCAGATTTTCTTTGCCACCAGAAGTTTGCCCTACTAAATTATGTACATCATCAATAAATAAAATGATATTGCCAGCGCGAGTAATTTCATTCATCACCTGCAATAATCTGTTTTCTACCTCTCCACCACCAACTAACGCCGACACGGATAATGCTAATAATTTTTTATCTCTTAACGGCACTGGCACTTCCTCGGCTACCATGGACTGGGCAATGCCTTCAATAATAGCGGTTTTACCAATACCCGGTTCTCCCACCAACACCACGCTAGATCTGCCGCCTTCAATCAAACGGAAAACCTGTTCTATCTCTTTATCTCTGCCGATACATGGTTTTAAATAGCCGTGTGCTGCTAAATATGTTAAGTCCCGACTAATCTGATCAAGTAAAGGCGTGGCCACAGCTAAATAAGCCCTATCAAGAGCGTGTTTAGGTCGCCAAGACGCTTTACGAATTCGACGAACTAGTTCCTTTCTTAAACGCCGGCGTACCGCAAACCACCTGGTAATATTGGCAATCATTTTTGTTTCAATGGCCAATTCATCCAACACCTGACGCGCTAAAGATTCACCATCCGCTATCGCCATGATTAATTCACTCACCTCTATTAAATGACTACGACGCGCTAAAGCTAACTCACCAGCTTTAACCAAAACTGCCTGAGCAGGACCAGATAACTGCACTGACTCGCCTTTTCTTACTTGCGCTAAGGCATGAGATAGGGTGGAAAATAATTTATCAGGACTAACGCCTAAGCGAGAAAAAATTGCTTGACCAGTAGAAGTTTTAAGTGAAGCGGCTAATAAATGAATTTCTGTTACTTCGTGGTGTCCAAATTTGGCAGCATAACGAAAAGCATACTCTAACAGCAACCACATCTCCGTACTTAAGTGCTCCTCAATTTTTATAACTGTCTCATCAATTTTAAAATAAGATCGTTCTTTATTAAAACGATTAAAGCGATAAATAGTATAACAAATAAACAACACTGATAACCATAAAAATTTAGCCGGCGGGCTAGGCGGAAAAAAAGCATATGCCATATCCTGATTCTGCTCTATAAAAAGATATGTCTGCCAAATAAATAAAATAAAAATTATAATGCTAATCAATAAAATCGCACCATCAATATATCTCTCTAAATTTTCCCTAAATTTTTTGGCTAAAAGAGAGCTTAGGGTTGGCCTAATTGTCCAGATTAATTTAGGCATCTTAAGCAAATAATAAGATCAAAGATAATGGTAATATCATCAGCCATAAAACAAAAGCTATAGAGTAAACAAAAAACCAAAAAATTAACCTAATAAACTTAACGATCAATAAAACAAACCTCATGAAAATGCTAATAATTCTACCTGACCAGGTATAATCGCCATACATTGGTTTAAAGAAATATTTGGCAAATAAACCAATAGCTAATCTTTCCCAGGTATCTTTAATTTGCTGCCAGCACCAATTGCCTACTTTACCAGCGCCCCGGCTATACCACCAGGCTGGCCAACGCCAAATATCACCTAGGACACCAAAGGCAATTTTGACAGCTTCCTCACGAGCGAAGTTCATACACTATTATTATACTGAATTCTTATTTAGCCGAAAAGAAGAGATCGGGGTGTTTGTTTTTATAATGTCATTCCCGATCTGCTGCCTAGTAGTGAACTCCAGTTCTACTGCTTGGGGTCGGGAATCTAGGCGTTAAAATAGATTTATTTTTGTTCTGGATTCCCGCTCCCCATTTTCATGAGGACAAGTTTCGCGGGAATGACAAAGAACGATTATATTAGTTAGAATCACTATAAAAATAATCCCCAAAGCGACAAATATGCTTTGGGGATTTATAATATTTTCTCCTTTCTGTTTGTTTTAAGGATACAAGTTTAAAGTCAAAAGGTAAATTACGAAACTACTTCGCGAGAATGCAAGCAATCATCAGCCCCGTCAACATCCGCCCAATAAACGACCAGCTTGACGTCGCTCCAAAAGACGCTAGGCACATCGCCGCCCGTATAGCGCGAACCCGAACAAAGTGCCCAGCTGTTAATATCAAGGTGTTTACCAGTCTCTTTGAAATACTTTAACTCATAAATAAGTCTTTCTAGCAGAGTAATGCCTGGAATCTTTTCTTGGGCCAATTGGTTAGCTGACTTATTCATTAACTCTTCGTCTGCTTTCTGACGATCACGCACCCAAATGGCATAGGTTTCGCTGTTGGTGCGATCATTGGTCGGTACTGCTTGATCAAGATCAGTATCGGTACATTTCCAAGCTCCAAACTTGGATTTGCATTTTTGGAATACTTGTTCAATGGTGATGCCGGAAGCGATAATCAATAAGCAATCACAACCTTCACGCTTGAGTGGAATAACCAAGTTAGAAAGATTAAGTTCAATGCCAAACTCATCGCGGTAAAAATTGCACCACTCTACGAGTGGCAAAGGTATAGAAAGCTCGCGCATGGTGGAAGCGATAAAGTTTTCGAGCCTAATTTTGAGTTCATCGCCACATGAAATAACGCGCTGCCAACCATCCTGGTTGGTTTGCACCTTAACCAAAACTAGGTTAACTCCGCTTTCCACGACATCCTGAGTAAAACGTTTTAATTGTTTTTATTGGGGTTCGGTAGCTGATGTTATCGACTTTTTCATCGTAATCATTCTTTCTTTAATAGATTTACTCTCCTAATTACCTACAAAACCTTCTTCTTAATGGCCTGCCTAATTAATCTCATTAAATCCAGATAAAAATGCAAATTATGAATGGTGGCTAATCTTTCAGCTAACGCTTCCCGCACATCAAATAAATGATGCAAATAAGCTCGGGAAATCTTTAATTCCGCACAAGCTAAACACTGGCAACCTGGATTAAGCACGGTTAAATCTGTCCGCCACGGCGCCCGTTCTATATTAATAGTTTGATAAAAATCAGCTGACGATAATGATTGTAAAAACTCATCCTCAGCTTTAAAGCGTATTTCAGGCCAAATATAAAGACGACCGTGCCTGGCTTCCCGCGTTGGTATCACACAATCAAAACAATCTATTCCCCGCTTTACAGCTTGAACAATATTTTCTGGATAACCAACACCCATTAGATAATGAAGTTGTTCTTGCGGCAAAACCGGAACAGTATAATCTAAAATCTGATACATTTCCTCCGGCTCTTCACCCACAGCCAAGCCACCCAAGGCAATGCCATCAAAAGGAAGAGTAGAAATCTGTTCCGCGCTCATCAGGCGCAAATCTTGGTACACCGAACCTTGCACAATACCAAACAACTGCTGACCATCTTTTTTGATTTTAGGCCACTCTTCTGCCTGTTGCCGAGCCCACCTAGTAGTTCGTTGGACAGCATCCAAAGCCAACTCTCTACCCGTGTTAGAAGCCACACACTCATCTAATACCATGGCGATATCCGATCCTAAGGCTGCCTGAATTTCCAAAGCTAAACGAGGGCTTAAAAAATGTTTGGCGCCATCTTCTGGTGATTGAAATTCTACTCCGGTGTCGGAAACTTTTCTAATTTTACTTAAACTAAAAATCTGGAAACCACCGGAGTCAGTTAAAATCGACCCTACCCAACCCATAAAATTATGTAAACCGCCGGCTTTATTAATTAACTCCAATCCAGGTTTCAGCCACAAATGATAGGTGTTGGATAAAATTATCTGCGCTCCCAAGGTGTTAATTTCTTGAACGGTTAAACCTTTAACCACGCCACGGGTGGCAATGGGTAAAAAAAACGGCGTCTCAATCTGGCCATGAGCAGTTTGAAAAATCCCCAACCGGGCTTGACTTTTATCTGATTTTTGAGTTAAGGTAAACACAAATCAAAATTAACAGAAATTAAAAGAAAATAAAAGGAAGAGTTATGTTCTTTGACAAAAACGACACTCGATCTTTGCTGCAGCAAAAAGATGACTATCTAGCCGCTCCTCTAAAAGGATTCAAAAAAAGACTGGAAGAGAAAATTACCGCTTTGCGTACTGCTAAAAAAGAATTACCTTTGTGGTATTATTTATTTGAATTATTGGTAGTAAAACATAGTGTTATCCCTAATTGTTTAACTACGATCAGACTGGGTCTTTTCTGGCCGCTTTATTATAATCTGTCAGTTAACAATAATGAAACGGCTTTGTTTATATTCACGACCGCTATCCTAACTGATTTTGCCGACGGCGTTTTGGCTCGTGGTTTCAGCAATATTACCCGCTTTGGAAAAATTGTTGATCCACTGGCGGATAAATTAATAACTGGTGCGGTATTATTTGGTATGTATAACGATATTCCCCCTTGGCTCTTTTGGTCAATTTTGGGCATTGCCATATTTCTCATCACCATTACTGTCGGACTGCTAATACTTAAGCGTCTATTTAATTTACAACAAGAAATACAATCAAGTAGCTGGGGTAAATGGAAATTCTTTTTCGAATGTGTTGGTTATAGCCTATTATTTATTGTCAGATTTCTTACGCCAAGTACTACAGAAATGATTATATACTATAGCGCAATCTTTGCTTTAATAATTTCGCTTCCGCTGGCTGTATGTAGTATCATAGAATATATCATCCCCGGAACACTGTCGAAAAAAAATTGGTAAATATAAAGCATAAATATAAAACATAAAAACCCCTGGCTTAAATCACAGAAGTTAGGGGTGTTTTTTATCATTAAAAATTACCTCACCACCACACCCTTACCTTGCGCACCTAAATCATCGTCTAATTCCGTAGTTACCATTTTAGCCGTGGCTATCAAATCAGCACCACTAAAAGAATCTTTGGCTGTAACAGTACTAGATTTAGCTAAGACTAAAATTTTATCTGCGTCTTCTAGTTGAGGTGTGACAGCCACTTCAAAAGAAGCTTCTGGTTTAGTAAACTTAAATCCGGCACCGGCTGGCAAACGGTTTAGCTGCCATCGTACTTGTCTGGTGTTGTAATTATAAGTGATTGGCTGGCCTGCTGAAATATTAGCCTGTCCAGTCCACGTTACCTCCTGTGGCAGAGTGGTAGTTACTTCTATATCAGTAGCGTCATTTAAAGTATTGGCTAACCGCCAATAAATAACATAAGTGGTAGTGGCGCCAACTTTAGGCGGCAATGGTCCTGAACCGACCTTAATCAACTGATCAGTATAATAACGACCATCAGATTGTAATAATAGTTGGGTATTAATTTTGGTTACTACGACATTAGAAGTAGTGGTCATGGCCTGCTGACTAGAACCAACTAATTGCGTGGCTTGTGCTTCTACTTTGGATTCAAAACTATACGGCGCCTGACTATCCTGCGGTTCAAAACTAATGACTTTTAAACGGAAAGCAATATTACCTTTTGCACCGGGTTCTAAATTAACTAATTCCGGCATAGTATCACTATTCCAGGTAACTATTCCTTGATTTTGATCAAGCTGACCAGTGTTATCTGCCTGCCAGGTATTCCAATCTAATAACATTTTATCTAATTTGACACTCAGTGCCACCTTAGTTAGGGCTATATCGCCTTCATTGGCAAAACGCAAATTAAAATCTAATTGTTCTCCCCAATCGGCATAACTAGTCAAGGTAACTTGATTGACACTCAGATTTAGAGTTAAATGATTTTCTATTAGACTAACAATTACTTTTTTTTCTTCTTGTACGGTTAAATTATTATCAATATCCAAAATTCCTATCGCTATAGCAAACTCTTGGTTACCAGATAAAGCCGCGTTGGTAAATTTTCCTGACAACTCCATTTCTGCTTTAGTTTTGGCTTCTAAATCCGATAACTTCCACAGATTAGTCTGACCAATAACATTTTCTAAATTAGGTAAAGTCAACTCAAAACCGGTAGGTATTATTAGTTTGAGAGCTAAATTAGATAATTTATCAACAGAAGTATTGTTATAAGATATTTTCAAAGTCAGATTCTGATCGCGTGGTAACTGTGGTGGAGCATAAATCTCTACATTAATCACTGAGGCTACCAACTGAGTAGTAAATAAGGCAGTTCTAGCAAACTGTGCTCTAAAATTAGCTGGTTGATAAGTAAATAGCACGCTGATCTCTTTATTTTCTCCCACCTCACCAACTACCCGTAACTTCAACACTAACTCGCCAATACTGTTAGCGGAAATAATACCTAAATTAAATCTATTTTTAGCTTCATTGGCTGCTGGTCTTGATACTTCCTCAACAGTTACGCCTTGAGGATAACGAAATTCTAATTCCGCCTCTGTTAAATCTACACCTTGATCATTGTGCCAATTTAAAATATATTCACTTACTTGACCGGAGGGTGCGGTAGTTGGACCTACTAATTTCAAACTAAGTGCCTCTTCGCCAAATTTACCACCCTGACCACTGAAAAAAATATACCAAACGCCACCGCCAAGCAGTAACAACAAAACAATAATAACTAGAAACAACCAACGTCTTTGGCGAGTTGCTCGCCGGCGCAAAGTATTAAAATCATCGTCTATAGGACGTTGATAAATATGTGTCAACTCTTGCTCTGATATTTTGGGCAGGTTGTTTCCTCTTCCTGATAATGTATCAAGGTTCAGTCTTTTGGGCATAAACTTATAAAATCTAAATTTCAAAACTCAAATATCAAATCAATGCCAAATGACGTCATCAATAAATTATTATTTAGGTTTTGGATTTGATTTGGTATTAGGATTTTGACATTGGGCATTGTTTAGGCATTAGGATTTAAGATTTTACCACCTTAAACTCTTACCTTTATCATCCCGGATCTGTTTCGGGATCTCTACTAGATGTTGAAACTGGTTCAGTATGACAGTATTCTTGTTTCTTGGTTCTATTTATAGGATACTACGTAATACCTTTAATGTGTAGATAGCACGTCCAGCGTGACCTTGCACATAATCAACTAAAAAAGCTAACAATTGTTGAGGTAGTTCCTTGTCGGGTGGTTCTGAAAAACTAGCCAAAGTGTGTAAAAAACTTAAATCCTCATTATTAAGATTAAAAACATTTATCTGCGGCGATAAACACGAGCGATGAAAAAAACAATGCTCAGTAAAGCTAAAAATCACTGGCCCTGCTAGTTCTCCTTGGCAAGCACTGCACCTGGTAACCTGAATCGCTAATCCTGTTATTTTAAGCAACTTATATATATAACGTCCTAATAATAATCTGGCTCTTGCTCGCCATTCTGTAGATTCTGGGGGCAAATCTTTTAATTCTGCCAAATACGTTTCTAAATTGTGGTAAATTTTTGGTTCTGGCTCGCTTGCTACAGTCAAAGTGTCAGTAATTTCTAAAAAACTAGTTCCTAACATGACTGTAGGTAAATGATATGGTGGTTTTAAAAAAACTTGCTGAATATTAACGCCAGCTATTTTATCATACCTTCGTCCTACGGCGATCGTTAATTCTAATTTAGCAAAAGGCACTAAGTGAGGCGAAAGTTTAGATAAAATCTTGCGTGAACTGGTAGCCACCGCTTCCACCTTTCCTCGCCGTTCAGTAAACAAAGTATACAGACGGTCGTTTTGACGAAAACCCGCCGATCGTAAAACAAATCCATTAGTAACAAAAGTAGACATTATTTAAATTACTAACTCCACTCCCACCTCTTTACCATCAAGATTAATCACTTGATCTAATTTGTCTGTAGTTGATATTATCTCGCTGGCAATCACTGATTTTTTAATCAACTCTATCCTTCTGCTACCTAACAATTCTCCAATTTTATCATTACCTTGAACATTAAACTTCAATATCACCTGATTTTTAATGGTCAACTTTTTTTCCTTTCGTAAAGAATTTACTTGTCTGATAAATTCCCGCACTAGACCCATTTCCTTAAGTTCTTCATCAATAGCGATATCAAGGCTAAAAGAATCACCCTTTATTACCTCTAAAACATTTACTTCTTCGGCAATAATATCACTAAGATCTTTACTAAAATCAATTGTAGTAATTAATTTTCTTAATGGCTGTCTGATTTTAATCCCTGCTTTAGCTCTTTCTGCCAACGTCAATTCCACTTCCTGACGCGCCTCTCTCATCTCCTCAAGAATTTTCTCATCAAATTTGTTTTGCTCTGGCCAATCTTCTAAATGAACTGATTCTTTACTACCACGGACTCGCTGATATAATTCTTCAGCTATAAAAGGCGCAAAAGGTGCTAATAAAAGAGCTAATTCCCTTAACACAAATCCTAAAGTGGCGCGAGCCGAATTTTTACCCTCCCCTGTTTCCTTAAATCGCTCGCGGCTGCGCCTTACATACCAGGTTGATAAATCAGTAATAAAATTTGCCAAAGCTCTACCGGCTTCAGTAACGGCATATTTATCTAGGCGATCAGTAACCTCATTAATTAATCTTTGTAATAAAGACAAAATCCATTGATCCAAAATATTTTTTGATGACGGCGCCGTTGTGGGTGTCGCTACGTCTTCTCTATATAACTCATAA
This sequence comes from uncultured Gammaproteobacteria bacterium, assembly GCA_964567515.1. Taxonomy (GTDB): domain Bacteria; phylum Patescibacteriota; class Patescibacteriia; order Veblenbacterales; family UBA10138; genus JBBIVB01. Next base: position 9,681 of record CAZMMW010000024.1, read on the forward strand.
AACGTTAAAACGTTCATTAAGATTAAAAAAGTCCGCTTTACTATCTCATCTATCCCTTGAGGATCAAAATTTTTCGGCTCACCAGGCTGATTAGCGGTATAAAAATGCCAGCGTAAAGCATCAGCGCCATATTTGGCAAAAATTTCCCAAGGATCAATAATGTTACCTTTTGATTTAGACATCTTTTGTCCAAATTTATCATTAATATGGCCTAAGCAAATTACACTTTTATAAGGAGGAAGTTCCTTAATTGCTCCGGATTTTTTTAGTAAAGTAGCCACTGATAAAAGAGTATAAAACCAACCACGAGTTTGATCTATTGCTTCAGCAATAAAATCAGCTGGATAGCTATTAGCCAATTGCTCTTGGTTATTTGTTAAATACGGATACCCCCACTGCGCAAAAGGCATACTGCCTGAATCAAACCAACAATCGGCTACTTCCGGCGCTCGCTTCATTTCGCCTTTACCGCATTGACAAGGCCAGATTACCTCATCTATAAAAGGCCGATGAATATCAAAATTATCAGCCAATTTATTACCGGAAACTTTAGCTAGCTCATTAAGACTTCCTATAATTACCTGATGTTTACACTCTGTATTAGAACAAACCCAAATCGGCAATGGCGTTCCCCAATATCGTTCACGCGAAATAGCCCAATCCTTGGCTCCTTCTAACCATTCGCCAAATCTCCCCTCTTTTATATGCTCCGGATACCAATTAATTTTTTTGTTCGCCTCTTTCATCTCTTCCCGCAAAGACGACATTTTAATAAACCACGACGGTTTAGCGTAATACAAAAGCGGGGTGGAACAACGCCAACAAAAAGGATAATCGTGAATATACATTTCTTCTTTAAACAACAAACCTCGCTTTTTTAAATCTTCAACTATCCCTGCCTCTACCTCTTTGTCTTTAACAAATTTCCCTGCCCACTGTCTTATGTCCTTGGTAAAATTACCGTTCTCATTAACGGTATGATATTTAGGCAGACCAACCTCGGTTCCTAAATTAAAATCATCTTCGCCGTACATTACCGCTGTATGCACCACGCCAGTACCGTCGGTAGTAGTGACAAAATCAGCTGCATAAACTTTATAACTGGTATCGATTTGTAAATTTTTAATATCAAATAAAGGTTCATATTCTAAACCTACTAAATCCTTTCCCAATAACTCCTCTACTATTTCAAATTTTTGATCAGCCAAAACAATAAGTCTATCCTTGGCTAGAAAATAATTCTCGTCATTAATTTTTATTTTAACATAGGTAACATCATTTCCCACCGCCAATGCTACGTTCCCTGGCAATGTCCAAGGTGTAGTTGTCCAGGATAAAATATAAGTGTAATCATTCTTAATTCTTAATTCATGATTCTTAATTCTAAACTTGATATACACCGATGGCTCGGTTACGCTTTTGTATCCCAAGGCAACTTCATGGCTAGATAAAGCTGTTCCACATCTGGGACAATGAGGTAATACTTTATAATCTTTATATAATAATCCCGCCCGGTCAACCTGTTTTAAAATCCACCACAAACTCTCAATATAATAATTTTCATAAGTTACATACGGATGTTCCAAATCCAGCCAAAAACCCATGCGTTCAGTTAATTTTTCCCAATCTGCTTTATATTTCCAAACATCTTCTTTGCATTTAGCGTTAAACTTAGCCACGCCGTATTTTTCTATATCCGGTTTGCCACTGAATTTTAATTCTTTTTCCACTTGTAATTCCACTGGCAAACCCTGCGTATCCCAGCCAGCTTTACGCTCTACGCGGTAACCGCGCATGGTTTTATAACGCGGAATTAAATCTTTAAAAGCACGCGCCAACACATGGTGCAAACCCGGCTTGCCATTGGCCGTCGGCGGACCTTCAAAAAAAACAAAGCGACCGTGCCGTGCTTTTTTCTCCAATGATTTTTGAAAAATATTATTCTTTTTCCAAAAATCTAAAATCTTTTGTTCTAACTCAGG
>CAZMMW010000025.1:0-10960 GCA_964567515.1 uncultured Gammaproteobacteria bacterium
AAATGGTCTGACTCCTCAAGAGAAATACCTACAGACTGTTACCATTGACTGTTAATTGTACAAATGCTTGACAAGTTGTATAATTTAGTTATAATTATATAATTTCAAATAGTACATTAATTAATCAAAACCAAAAACATTTAAAATAGGAACGATATGAATAGAATCAAAAAGTGGTTAGAGGATCGTTTTATGTATTTAATTCTCTTTTTTATAGTGATACCTTTAGGAATTATGTTTTTGAAAAGACACTTTAAAAACATATCTTTGGAAGAGAATTCAGCAGTGAAAACTGATTCCATAAAACTGTTTTGTTGCGGGGTGATGCAACCCTTTGCCATTATTAATCTGTCTCATTTTAGATAATAATGATCTAATCCCATTGTTGGATAAATAGACAATGGGATTTTTTAATAATAATCGTCCTAGTTTATCTTTTGATCTTAACTTGCGGACCCGTATCGGAATCTTCCACTTTAAAACCAAACTTTTCTATTTCTCGTCTTAGATTATCAGCTTTGGTCCATTCTTGTTCAACTCGCGCTTTTTCTCTGTCTTTAACTAATTTGTTTACTTTAGTGGGAATAGTTATGGTTTTAATATCACTTAGTCTCAAACCTAGAACCTCGTCAAACCAGATTAATAAATCTCTTTTGCTAGCGTCGTCTAAATTACTTTTTATTACTTCCCAAACCACAGCTAAACCTTGGGCGGTATTTAAATCATCATTAATCACACTCAAAAATTTTTGTCGATAAACCCCCGCACTTTCCGGCTCTTTACTTAAACGCATAGGAATTAGTGGTTTTTGTAATTCAGCCATTTTATCATAAAGATTATTTAAGCCTTCTTGGGCAGCAGTCAATGACTCCCAGGAGAAAGATAAAGGAGAACGATAATGAGCGCCCAGACAGAGATAGCGATAAGCTAGAGGATTGATACCTTTAGTTTTAATATTTTCCAAGGTTAAAAAATTTCCCCCAGATTTAGCCATTTTATTTTGTGCTATAGTTAGAAACTCACCGTGCAACCAGTAGCGCACGAATTGTTTTTCGGTAGCGGCTTCAGATTGAGCTATTTCATTGGTATGATGTACCGCAACATGGTCAATGCCGCCGCAATGTATGTCTACAGTATCACCTAAAGTATTCATCGCCATGGCACTGCATTCTAAATGCCAACCCGGAAAACCTTCGCCCCAGGGAGAGGTCCAGTGTTGCAAATGATTTTTGAATCGTCCGGTTAATTTAAACCATAAGGCAAAATCAGCCGGATGTTTTTTTTGTCGGTCAATTACCACACTTTCACGCGCTCCTACTGTTTTATCAGCTAAATTTTGACGTGATAATTTGGTATAGTTAGGGAATTTCTGCACATTAAAATAAACTGCTTGATTAGTTTCATAGGTAAAACCTTTGCTTTGTAAACGTTTAACTAGTTCAATTTGTTCTTTAATATATTTTGATGCCGCGGTCCATTTGTCGGGTTTGAGAATATTCAGGTCAGATAAATTTTGTTGAAAAATTTTAGTAAAAAATTTAGCTATGTCACTTGGTTTTTTACCTAGTTTGGTAGCCGCCGTATCCATTTTATCCTCACCTTCGTCAGCATCGGAAGTTAAGTGTCCGACGTCAGTGATGTTCATCACGTGTTTTATATTATAACCGTTGGCTAGCAGAATTCTTTTTAAAACGTCTTCAAAAATATAAGCACGTAGATTTCCTAAATGCGGATAATCATAAACCGTAGGCCCGCAGGTATAAAGCGACACATTTGGTTTTTGAAACCAAAGTTTAGAAGGATGCTGGGGTTTGAATTCCTCTTTTTGGCGGGACATTGTATTGTAGAGCACAAGTGCCATAACAAAGTTATTTTACTCCAAAAACAAATGTTTGACAAAAGGCAATAGCCATATTAGAGTAAGGGCACTAAAAATAAAAACATTCATAAATATAGGAGAATAAAAATGTTCGTTAAATTAATTATCACGATTGTTTTAGCCGCCATAATTTTTACCTTTTGTTTATGGCAGATAACAGTATCCGATCTGAATTTAAACATCACACAACAAATAGCACTAGCGGCAATAGCAGCGGCTATTACTTTGACCTGGCTGACTATTTTCTATAGGAGTTTATGTTTTATCAGCTTAAGTTATAGTCTTACCGCTTTCACTCTGGGAATCTGGCTAGGGAATATTATAATTTTGATATTTAGCGCCGTGGTAACATTAGTGTCTTTAACTTACCTGATTTTTTACACCAAATTCGACCGTTTTGTTGCTTCAGAAACAAAGACAGATATTTGGTACAGAGGCTTGATAGAAGTTTTAACTTCTTGGTTTATAATCACCGTGTCGGGCAAATATATGTCAGTATTAATAACTCTTAATTTATAAATTAATACACGACTAATAAGTCAATCTTAAGATATAAGGTTGACTTTTTTATTGACTTTATTAATTATCTAGCTCTGGCGTAACGGTGTTCCAATTCAGTTAAATGCTTGGTTTTATCTATTTGTAGATGGTGATGAGATGATAAGGAGGCAATCAAATCATGGCTAAAATGTACGCCAGCCAAGTAATGTGGAAAAATCACATAACTAGCACCGGTGGCATATAAATCTCTGACATCATGCCAGGTATCAGCAGTAGCATAGAAAGGAATTGAAATGTTATGTAGTTTTAGGTTTTGCAACAGAGTTAAATTATCAAAAATATCGGAATTAGTGGAAATAATTAAACTGGCTTGTTTTATTTGTAATTTTTCCAATAATTCTAAATCAGTCATATCACCGTAAAAACAGGGGATTTGCTGTTGTTTTAAATAATGTACGGCTATTGGATTAAAATCAATTACCACTACTGATTTGCCTATTTTTTGTAAGGCCGCCACCACTTGTTCGCCTAAACGATGGTAACCAAAAATTACTACGTGGCCGGAAATTGCCACTGGTTCAGTTTCGTCAAAAGTAGAGGCCTTTTCAAAAATATTTAAATAAGGCGACAACCAACGGTAGAGTTTCTCTCCGTGCGTAATAAAATAAGTAGAGACGGTAATTGTAATAATACCAACAATAGTTACCAAAGAAGCATCGGTCGGCGAAACGTGGCCTAGTCGTAAACCCATGCCCATTAAAATCAAAGAGAATTCACTGATTTGTGCTACAGTTAAACCAACCAAAAAACCGGTACGTTTGCGATAGTTCATTAAACCCAACAAGATCATCACTATTAGTGGGTTACCGATTAAAACAAATAACGATAATATTATTATCACGGTCAGCGATAATTGGTTGGCGGTAAAAATTAATTGGCTACCCAGTAAGATAAAAAACAGAGTAATAAAAAAATCACGGGTACCTCGCACCTTGGCTTTAATGTCTAAGTTGTAGGGTAAGGGCGCTAGAGCTAAGCCAGCTAAAAAAGCCCCGATTTCTATGGGAAAACCAACATAGCTAGCTAGCCCTGCAAACAAAAAACACCAACTGAGACTGGCTAGAAACAGTAATTCGTAAGAGCGAGCTAGACGGTTAAAAATAGGTGGTAACAGCCAGCGGCCAGCCAGCCAAGTGATCACGACTAATAATAAACCTTGGGCTAAAATAAAAGCGACGGTCGGACCAATATTAGCGTGGTCATAATTAACCAAGCCACCTAAAATGATTAACGCCAAGATAGCCAAAAAGTCTTGCACCAACAACATTCCCACCGCTAAACGACCATGCAGCGAATCAAGAACTCGTTGCTCGGATAATAATTTGACCACGATGATAGTACTGGAAAAAGTTAAAGCCACAGCAATGTACCATGCCACCAAAGAACTGACGCCAAATAATTTAATAATCAGATAACCAAAACCAGCTGTAAAAACAACTTGTCCAATACCCAATACCAGAGAAGGTTTGCCAATAGTTCGTAATTTTACTAAATCGAGTTCCAATCCTACTAAAAATAATAATAACGCTATGCCTAAACTAGAAAGGTTGGTAATGGCGTCAGTTTGTTGAATAATTTTTAAACCCAAAGGGCCCAGTAAGACGCCGGTCAAAACATAAGCCAGAATAGCGGGTTGCTTTAAAAAGCGAGCAATAATAGCCAAGACCGTAGCTACGATAATCAATAAACCTATTTCAGCAAACAAGTTGTCCATAAATTTATTATATCAATATTGAAACAAAGCGTAAAAAATGGTAAAATTATAATATATCGTATGTTTAAGTTAACAACTGCAGCTTTTAGCTCATTTTATCAAAATGCACCATCAATATTTATTATGTTTGGTAATCTTCAATTTAATCATTTAACTATCCATCGTACTCGCTTATTCCTAGGCTGAGCAAGGTTGATAAACTGTTATGTTAGATATTAAAAAGGAGTTTAAAGGAAGGGAAGTGGAGTTATCACCAGCTAGTTTAGAGCAGGAACGGTTACCAGCCAAAGAAGCTGAAAGTTTAAAAGAGATAACAGAAATCGCCCCGATTACTTATGTGACGGACCAGTTAGTTAAGCAGGTTACTGCACCACCAGTGGCAGGCGTCATCGGGAGAACCGTTTCTGAAATACAACAGAAAATAGAAGATATTTTGGAGCAGGACTTGTTAAGCGTCTACCAAGAATTAACACCGGAAAAAAAGATGCAATTTAAAATTAAGGGTGAACAAACTGCTCAAAAAATCAGCGTTTTGTTACAGGCCGTAAAAATTAAAATTCAGGAGGTTATTAGATTAATTTTAGATTGGTTGGGATTACTATCAAACATTAATAAACATTTTATTCACCAAGAAGCTAAAATTAAAGCTGAAAAAATTTTAAAATTAAAAAGAACATGATTGGGTTATCACTACCAGTTTACGCAACTGATACAGTTAACGCTATTAATGACGGTAACAGTTGGTTAGTAGTAACGATAATTTTGATATTAATAATTTTAGTCTTGGGAACAGTAGCGATTTATTGGTTGAGACGTTTTTTGCATCAGGTAACTAATTTGACCAATAGTTTGTCCTTGCAAACTTTATTAGTTACCGTACCCAAAGATCAGGCCTCGGTTGAACAGTCGAAAACCGGTCGGGAATTTTTGTTAGAGCAAATAGGCGTAGCTGAAGTATTATGGTCCACCATCGGAGGATTAAAACCGCAGGGAGGATTTAAAAGTTGGTTATACGGTCGCAACGATCATCTTAGTTTAGAAATAGTAGCGCAGGGAGGGGTAATTTATTTTTATGTAGCGGTGCCGCCGGTTTGGCGCAGTTTTTTGGAACAACAGATTTTATCACATTATCCGCATGCTCAAATTGAAGAAAAAGAAGATTATAATATTTTTCTGCCTCACGGTGTGACTTCTGGTAGATTATTGAAGTTTCATAGTTTATCAGTTTTTCCTATCAAAACTTATCGTCAACTAGAGGCGGATTCTTTGAATTCTATTACTAACACTTTAAGTAAGGTTCCTGTAGGTGCGGCAGCAGTGGTGCAGATTGTAGTCAGATCGGCTCATTCGAGTTGGCGACGAGAAGGAGTGAGAATTGCTCGTGATATGCAACAGGGCAAATCTTTCGCCGAGGCTAGGAATCGCGGTTGGTTTGGTAAAAGTACTAAATTTATTTGGAGCATCTTTGATACCTCTTTAACTTCCTCTAAATCTAAAAAAGAGGGGGAAGATAAGCCTAAACATCAATTATCACCCTTAGAGCAAGAAATGGTAAAAGGCTTGGAGGAAAAAGCTTCTAAAGCCGGTTTAGACGTAGTGATTAGGGTAGTTGCCTCAGCGCCTACCGAGGAGGCTACTCAAAAATATCTAGAAGATATTGCCAATTCCTTTAGTCAGTTTAATATTTATCAATACGGTAATCGTTTGGAAGCGCATAAGCCACGTAATTTGGATAAGTTTTTATCGAATTTTATTCACCGTAATTTAGTGGACAGAGAAGCCATAGTATTGAATGCCGAAGAGTTGGCAAGTGTATATCATTTTCCTTTACCTACCACCGAGACGCCTAATATTAAATGGTTGTCAGCCAGACGCGCCGCTGTGCCGGTGAATATACCCAGCGACGGATTAACTTTGGGAGTAAATCTTTATCGTGGTGAAGAAAAGACTGTTAGAATTAAAACCGATGACCGCCGTCGTCATGTTTATATTATTGGTAAATCCGGCACCGGCAAATCAGTTTTGTTGCAAAATATGGTAGTGCAGGATATTAAAGCAGGCAAGGGTGTGGGTTTGATTGATCCTCACGGCGATTTAGTGGAAGGTGTGTTGGGGCAAATTCCTTTGGAACGAGTTGATGATGTTATTGTTTTTAGTCCTTCGGATGTAGAAAGACCAATGGGCCTTAATATGTTGGAAGCCATAACGCCAGAGCAGGCGGATTTTGCTGTGCAAGAGATGATCGCTATTTTTTATAAACTATTCCCACCAGAAATGATTGGTCCGATGTTTGAACATAATATGCGTAACGTGATGTTAACTTTGATGGCAGATAGAGAATATCCAGGCACTATTGCTGATATTCCCAGAATGTTTACTGATAAGGAATTTCAAAAGTATAAGTTAACCAAAGTGACCGACCCGGTGGTGAGGTCTTTCTGGGAAAAAGAAATGGCACAAACTACTGATTTTCATAAATCGGAAATGTTGGGCTATTTAATTTCTAAAGTTGGTAGATTTGTAGAAAATGAAATGATGCGAAATATTATTGGTCAACCCAGGTCGGGATTTAATTTCCGGGAAATTATGGATCAACAGAAGATTCTTTTGGTTAATTTATCCAAAGGAACTACTGGCGAGGTAAATTCTTCTTTATTAGGATTAATTATTGTATCTAAATTACAAATGGCCGCCATGACTCGCGCAGCTTTACCAGAAGCGGAGCGAAAAGATTTTTATTTATACATTGATGAATTCCAAAATTTTATTACCGATTCTATTTCTACTATTTTATCTGAAGCTAGAAAATATCGTCTTAATTTAACTATTGCTAATCAATATTTACAACAACTGGTGCAGGGATCCGATACTAAGATACGTGATGCGGTTTTGGGCACGGTAGGCACCTTAGTTAGTTTTAAAATCGGCATAGAAGACGCGGAACTTTTGGCTAAAGAATTTGCGCCGGTCTTTAATGCTTTTGACCTAGTAAATATTGAACAATATAACGCCTATCTTAAATTATTAGTGGATAATGCGTCTATACGTCCTTTTAATATACGTACTCTGCCGCCTATAGAGGGCGATAGGCAACTGGCTTTGGAACTTAAACAGTTATCTCGTCTTAAATACGGACGTTCTAAGCGGGAGGTAGAAGAAGAAATCTTAGAGCGTACCAAATTAGGATCTTCCTCTACTAAAATCGCAACGGTTCCTGAACGGACTTTATAATTTATACTATGTCACAGGTAGTAGTTATCATTCTATTATTGCTGGTACTTTTAGTATTTGGCACTTTGGCTTATGCTAGTTTATCAGCCGCTCCCTGGGTGCCTTTATTTAGAAGAGATGTTAAGCGTATGGTGAAGTTAGCTGGGTTAAAGTCGGGGGAAGTAGTTTATGATTTAGGAGCCGGTGACGGGCGCATCTTATTAGAGTGTGTTAAACAACAGCAAGTTACAGCAGTGGGTTGGGAAATAGCTTTACTACCTTTCTTAATAGCTAAATTAAGAATTTGGTTGAATAAGACGGGCAAAAAAGCATCTTTACGTTATCAGAATTTTTACCAAGCCGATTTAAGATCAGCAGATGTGATTTTTTGTTTTTTAACACCACAGGCCATGCGTAAATTAGAGACCAAGATCAGTCTGGAATTAAAGCCCGGCGCTCGTTTTTTGTCTTACGCCTTTTCTTTTCCCACTTGGCAACCCAGTTTGGTAGATAAACCCCAAAAAAATTCAACAGCTATTTTTTTGTATCAGCGTGAATAATTTTTTTGTTCGGGGGTGTGTATAAGCTAATTGACAAGCTTAGGGCTTGTTTTTTATAATTTTACTACTTACAATAAAAACCAAACCAATAAAATTCAGTTAAAATACTTTCAAAATTAAAACCCAAAGTAAAAATTTAAATAAAAAACGAATTAATATAAAATTGAAATTAAAAATTTTTAAAAACATTTTCTTAATTTAAAATTAAATTAAACAAAAAGTTTTCAAATTATTTAATAATAAATAAAAACACTAAATTATTAAACAAAAATATATGTCTAATGAAACCAATAAATTAATTCTTATCCGACAGCTAGTAGAGGCTGCGCGGAATAATTTGGATACCGCCACACAGTTATTGAAAAATTTAGGAGTAGAAACAATTTCTCGTGAAAATTTAGCAGCACCTTCAGGCGCTGTTCAACACACTGACCAAGGGGCAGTAATTATTGAAGGTGTTTTTGATGGACAAAATATGGTTGGCCCAGACGGCAAATTATACAGTGTGCCAGCTAATTATGCGTCTAAATCAAAATTGGTAGAGGGTGATTTACTTAAATTAACTATCCGTCCTGACGGGTCTTTTATTTATAAACAAATCGGGCCGGTAGAAAGAGATCGATTAGTTGGGGTATTAATGCGTGATGAGCAAACGGACGAATTTAAGGTTTTGGCCCGCAGTCAACAATATAAGATATTATTAGCATCAGTAACCTATTTTAAGGCAGAATTAGGCGATGAATTAGTGGTTTTGGTACCTAAAAGTACTCCTTCTACTTGGGCAGCAGTAGAGAATGTTATTAAAAAACATAGTGGTGGTTTAACTGCAGAAATAGAGGCTAGTCTTAGCGAAACTAGTGATGAAAACAAAACCAAGCGTGGTCGCAAAAAAACCATCAAAGATACCAATGAGGAGCCAGTTAGTAGTACTGACAATCAGTCATTAGAATTATAGATTTACTTAATTTTCCAGTTAAAAAACAAAACCTGTTTGCCAAACAGAGCTAGCTTGTTTTAAAATTAACTTTGCTTTATGACAGCAACTTTATATCGTAAATATCGGCCACAAATTTTTGCCGAAGTAATCGGACAGGAATATATCAAAAAAACGTTACAAAACGAAATTGCCAACAACCAAATAGCGCAGGCTTATTTATTTTGTGGCATTAGAGGAGTTGGCAAAACCACCGTTGCTAGGTTACTGGCCAAAGCTCTAAATTGCGAAAAGCGAAAAACAGGAGAATATGAACCCTGCGGTAAATGTGATTCGTGTCGAGCTGTTACCGAAGGTAGATTTTTAGATTTGTTAGAAATGGACGCAGCTTCCAATAGGCGCATTGACGATATTAGAGAAGTGCGTGAGCGTATACCTTATGGACCGGTATCAGCCAAGTTTAAAGTAATTATTATTGATGAAGCGCATATGTTAACGACGGAGGCTTTTAACGCACTCTTAAAGACTTTAGAAGAGCCCCCACCACATACTATTTTTATTTTGGCCACTACCGAGGTTCATAAATTACCAGAAACCATCATTTCACGTTGTCAGCGTTTTGATTTTCAACGCGTACCTACCTCCGATTTGGTTAAGCGTTTACATTTTATTTTGCAACAGGAAAAGATAACAGTCGAGCTAGGGGTGTTGGAAGAAGTAGCTAGATTAACTGGTGGTTCTATTAGAGATGCCGAGAGTTATTTGGGCAAATTAGTTTCCTTAGGTATTAAAGAAATCACTAGTAAAGAGGCTGGTTTAGTTTTGCCTCATTCTGACATAAATATCGCTTTAGAGATTTTAAGTGCTATGATAGAGCGACAGGCTGCTTTAGCTATTCAAAAATTAAATGATTTTTTTGCCGAGGGTGGTGATTTAGCCTATCTGCACCAGCAAATTACCGAACTTTTAAGAAAAATTTTATTACTTAAATTAGGTGGTGACTTGAATCGTTACTCGGCTTTTGATTTAACAGAAGAACAACAAACAAAACTGATGGTTTTAGCTGATCAGATAACCAATCGACGCGTGCAAGAGATCTTAGAGGAATGGATTAAAGTTCCTGATCACTGGCGGCAAACTGATATTTTACAGCTTCCCCTAGAATTAGCTATTGCTTCACAGGCGGTAGCAGAAGACGAAATTCAGCCACCTGTTCAAGCGGTTAAAAAACAGCCACTTTTTGTGGCTAAAACCATACCTCAAAATCATCAAGACAAGAAAGATAATGTAACTAGTGGTGTAATTACTTTGGAGCAGGTAAACAACAAATGGGGAGAGTTATTAGATAAATTAAAGATTTATAATCATTCTTTATCGTTTATTTTAAGCGTTTCCCAGCCGATCAATATAGAAGGAAATTGTGTGGTAGTGGCTTTTGACTATCAATTACACAAAGAACGGGTTAGTAATCATAAGATCAGGGAAATTATAGAACAGGCCTTAACCGAAGTTTTGGGTACTACTTTACGTTTTCGGGCTACTGTTAAAAATAATACTAACGGAGCAGCAGATGAATTATTATCTAACGTTTTGTCTACTTTTGGTGGCAAGTTAGAATAAAAACTTGATTTTTTATTAAATATCAATTATTATAAAGCGAGTTTTTTGATTTATTGCGGGATCCGTTTCGCTAAAAGCTCCAGCGAGGCGAGTCGTCTAACTTGTCACGTCACTTTCAAAAATTATGCCTAGTATTGGGAGATCGTCTAATGGTAGGACACTTGCCTCTGGAGCAAGTAATCATGGTTCGAGTCCATGTCTCCCAGCCACAATGGATAGCTCGAAGAAGTTGCCTCACGGCTTCGCTGCTCGGTATTGAAATTTATGAGGATTTACCAGTCATTTTTGAATGAAACCGAAACCGCTCGCTCCGCGAGCGTGTGGTTCGAGCCGATTTTTTTCAGAAAATTTTGTTTCTCATCAAAATTTTCTCCCGAAGCGATATTTTTGGCTTGGTGAGCCGCTAAAATGAAATTGCGGCTACGTTCCTGATCCAGCCCCTAAATTTAAGACACAGTGTCTACATAACATGATGGATAAGA
>CAZMMW010000026.1:0-10847 GCA_964567515.1 uncultured Gammaproteobacteria bacterium
ATTCCAAACAACAATTTATAATGAAAATTAGGCGATTGGCAGATGATTTGGAAAGGGGTAAACCGTTTCGTATACAAATCGGCAATGAAAGATTGCATATTCCTGCTAGTGCTGTTGTAAATATTGAGCACGAGCGAGGCAACACTAGCGAAGAGGTGGAATTTCAACTTAAATGGAAAAAATAACAATAGGAATCGGTTTAAAATAACTTTATTGTTAGGCGGGCTTTAGACTGCAGTAATTTATTTATTAAAGGAAATAGAAATTCATCATATCTAGTAAAAAAATTTAAATATTAAAAAGTTACCACTTATGTTTAATCTACAAGGAAAAAATAAACCAAGATATAATCAGGTTTTAGCAATTTTTTTATTAGGAGCGATTATTTTTTCTATAATTCAAGTTGTTAAAGCGACCACACCTAATCCTGGACATGACTTTACCTCTGTTTCTGGAGGTGTAATTCAAGGCGATGTTCTTTATGCCTCGGGGGCTGATACATTAGCGGCTCTTGCTAAAAATACCGCTGCCACTCGTTATCTTTCCAACACAGGTACTTCCAATAATCCAGCATGGGCGCAGGTAAATCTTTCTAATGGCGTTACTGGTAATTTATCTGTTTTAAATTTGAATAGCGGCACCAATGCTTCAAGCTCTACTTTTTGGAGAGGCGACGGCACCTGGGCCACACCAGCCGGAGGATCTCCGGGCGGGTCAAGTACTCAAATTCAATTTAATAATGCCGGAAGTTTTGATGGGGCAGCGAACGCGACAATAGAAAATGAAAATATAAGATTGCCTAACATCTCCACGCCAGCCACTCCTGCCTCAGGGGGTTTGAATTTATTTGGCAGGGCAATAGCCAATAGAAGCTTGCCGGCATACATAGGGCCAAGCGGTTTAGACAGCGCTTTGCAAGTTTTACTAGCCCGCAATAAGGTGGGATATTGGAATCCGCCAGGTAACGCCACAACTGTTCCGGGGGTGTTTGGAATTACCGCATTTACTGCATCTGGTACAGCAACCGCAAGAACCGTAGCTACGACAAACTTAGCAAATAGAATGCGCCGATTAGGATATCCATCAGCCGCAACAGCAGGTGCGTTTGGCGGCGCTCGTATTGCTGTAGCGCAATTTAGCGCCGGATCCGGAACAATTGATGGCTCGGGGTTTTTCTTGATAGAAAGGTTTATAGAAAGCGATCCAGCTGTAGTGGCTGGCAGAAGAGCCTTTGCCGGCGTTACCAGCGCAACAGGCGCACCAACAAACGTAGAGCCGAACACGCTTACAAACGCAATTGGTATATGTCAGCTTTCCACCGATGCTACCCAGTGGTATTGGTGTCAAGGTGGAACAGCAGCACAGTCTGCTGTGGCTATTGGTACTGGTATTGGCGCGCCAGCTGGTAATTCAACAACAGCTTGGGAATTGGCAATTTTTTCACCTCCTTTACCGGCCAACACTTTTTATTTACAACTGACAAATCTTTCAACCGGTGTCACTGCTTCAACCACTATGTCTGGCTCTTCTACAGTAGTTCCGCAATCAAATACACTTTTGGCTTGGCGCCATTGGGTTACCAATAACGCTACTGCCTTGGCCGTTGGTGTTGATTTTTGTTCGCTTTATATTGAGACTGATTATTAATCTACGTCAAAAAGTTTTAATATCGCAGTTAGGGTGACACGGTTTGATGGCCCATTCGGTTTTAGCAGGGAACAATATGAGATATTTCCAAATTTATCTACAAGCAAAATCTTCATAGAAGTAGTCATATTGGGATTAGAACCAATGTGCAGTTATGGCTATGGTCACTTTTAATCACATTTATATAGAAGACAGCTAGTAAATTACCTTTTTATGGGAAGCAAAATACAAGTAAATATCACTCTTTCTAGGAAGAGTATTATCTGTAATAGCCTTGTTATAATTTTAATCCTGTTTTTATTGGTTATTACTAGGTCAGTGTGGGCAGGGGATCTTTCATGTACGGTTACTACCAATTGTTCGTCTGGAGTAGTAATTTTTAAAATTCAAAACACTTCTAATAGTCATGCGGGTACAGCGGATGGATCAAGCTACACAAACTTGGTTTGCTGCACTAGTGCAGTAGGATTAGGTAATTCTTGCTCGGGTATTTATACAAAAGTGCTTAGATTGTCCGGCGGTACTAACGCTCATGCTGAACAAAATTCTTTATCTAATCCCAATTACGACTCCAACAGCGCTTGTATTTCAGTTTCTTCTGGTGATGCTCCAACAGTTGGGTATGTGGCTGGTGACGGCAACTGCACTGTCGCTGGTTACGATACCACGCTAGCTTCTATGTCCGGCGCTACCAATGCCCATGTGGGCAACACCGCAGCGTATACCAGCGCTAGTAATTATAAGATTTGTGCGTCTGTGTCTAGTATAGAAGTTGTTTCCATAACCATAACTACTGATGGTAGTGTTGTTTATGGAACAATGGGGCAAAATGCCACCAAAAGCACATTACCTGGAGAAGCCAATGATTTGCAAACAGTTAAAAATGACGGCTATATCACAGAAAAATTCAATATTAAGGGTCAGAACTCTGCCAATTGGACCTTGTCTGCCACAGCTGGCAATAATCAGTATATTCACAGATTCTGCAATGATACTGATTTAGATTGCACCACGCCACCCACTAATTACACCGCTCTCACTACCAACTATCAGACTTTGGCTGCAAATGTTGCTGCCAATGGCACAGTTGATATTCAACTGCAAATCAATACCCCTAACCCTTCCACCGTATTTACCCAACAATCTGTTGATGTTATAATTCAGGCAGTGCAACAATAGTATTTTATGTTGGAAGTAAGGATATTTGCTTTTTCTTTTCAAAAGTGCTATAATTGAGGGGTATTAATAACCTTAATATAATATTTATTTATAAAATAATTAAATAATAATATAATTTATGGTAAATAATATAAAACTAGTGATTGTTGGCTTGGCGGTGGTCGGTTTATTGGTAGCCGGCTTGGCGCAGGCAGCCGATATAGCTACGGTTACTGCAACCGTGACCGTACAAAACATTTCAGTCCAAGTTTCTGATGGTACAGTGACCTATGGAACATTAGGACAAAATGCTACTGCTGATACTGAACCAGCTGACGGTCAAACAGTGACTAACGACGGCAATGTGACAGAGAATTTTAATATTAGAGGTCAGCATTCAGCCAACTGGACTTTAGCAGCCACTGCTGGCAGTAATCAGTATATTCATAGATTCTGCAATGATACTGTCAATGATTGCACTACTCCACCGGCCAGTTATACCGCTTTAACTACTAATTATCAAACGTTAGCTACGGGAATTAATGCCTCTGGTTCGGTTCTTTTTCAACTCCAGATTAATACTCCCAACCCCTCCACGTTTTTTACTCAACAGTCGGTTGATGTAATGGTTCAGGCGATTGCTAGCTAATCTGTTTAATCTACATGATTTTTAGTTATAAGCAAAACCTTTTTGGTATTGCCTTACTAGGCATAATAATTTTACCAGAATTTGTTTTTGCTAAAATCGGAGTAGGTGTAGGTATTGGTAAAATTCAGGTTGATGAGCAATTTAAAGCTGGGCAGATTTATCAATTACCAAGTTTGCCAGTATTGAATACAGGCGATGAATTAGCTGATTATGAGGTAAGTGTAGAATATCACGAGGGGGTGCCGCAATTAAGACCGGCCAGAGAATGGTTTTCTTTTAAACCGGCAAAATTTCCTATAGAGCCTGGGAAAATACAGAACGTAGAAGTCATTTTAACTTTACCACTTAAGGTTCAGCCTGGTGAGTATTTTGCCTATTTAGAAGCGCGCCCTATTAAAAAATCAGGAGCCGGCGTTACTTCGGTAGGTATTGCGGCGGCGGCTAAACTTTATTTTACCGTGGCACCAGCCAATATTTTAGAGGGGATTTATTATCGTATTGTTACATTTATTGCTCATACCGCACCTTGGAGTTGGATAATTCTCGTCGTGGTTGTCGTAGCTATAATTATTTCCATTCTTCGCAGGTTTATTAGTTTTAACATTGGTATTAATTTTAAAAGAAAGTAATCTCATATTTAAAAAGCGATGGATGAGAAACAAGCGATCAATTATTTATATTCTTCTTTTCCTATTAGCGGGTGGAAGTATTTTTTTTGTTTCTCATAAATTTAGTTTGGCTGCTTCAGACGCTACTGTAAATGTGACAGCTAAAATATCAGTCTGCGGAAACGATATTAAAGAAGGTGGTGAGCATTGCGACAGGAGTCAACTAGGGGGAAAGAGTTGTTCTGATCTGGGCTATGCCAGCGGCTCGTTAATTTGTACTTTTGCCTGCGAATTTAATTCTGCAAGTTGCACTACCAGCGCAGAAACCACCGCTATTCCTTTATTCACTTCATCTATTGGTGGCGATTATACTATTACAAATAGCAATAATGCGGCTACTGTCAGTTTACCGCAGAATTTTTATACTCAAGATTTAAGATTACAGATGTTTTCTTATGCCCAAAGCGCTTTTCAATCAACCAAACCACCACCGTCGGGGAAGAGTTTTGTAGGTAAAACTTATGATTTTGTTTTTATTAATCCAGACGGAGACGTGGTGGCAACAATTTCTCAACCAGCTACTATAGTTTTGACCTATAGCCAAAGTGATGTCAGTGGAATTGATGAAAGTACCCTAGCGCCATATCGGCGAGGAAGCGGTGATACATCTTGGCAATTAATTCCCGGCAGTACAGTTAATACCATTAATAATACCGTTACTTTTTCTACTACCACTTTTAGTTCATTTGCTATTTTTGGTACGTTAAGTTCTTCGTCTCCATCAGGCGGTGGAAGCGGAGGCAGTGGGGGTGGCGGGGGCAGTGGTTATACACCTCCACCATCTCAAACTTCAGTGATTTTTTCCGGCCGCGCTTATCCTAAAAGTACTGTTACCATTTTAAAAGACGCACAAGTTGCCGTAACTACTGTGGCTGATAGTGCGGCTAATTTCCAAACAACTCTTTCTAATTTAACTGGTGGTAATTATTTTTTTAGTGTTTATTCTGAAGATAACAAAGGAAACAGGTCATCGCTTTTAACTTTTCCGATTAGCATTACTGTCGGGGCTACAACCACTGTGAGCGGAATTTTTATTGCACCATCAATTGCTACTGATAAAAGTGAGGTAAAAAGAGGTGACTATATAGCAATTTTTGGTCAATCAGCGCCCCAAGCAGACATTATCATAGCAGTAAGTTCTGAAGAAGAGTTTTTTGTTAAAATTGTTACTGACAAAGAAGGGATTTATTTACATAACTTTGATACAGCAGTTCTGGATTATGGTCAACATTTTGCTAAAGCCAAGGCTAGTGTTGGTAATTTAGAAATTAGTAGTTACAGTAAAACCAGGGGTTTTATAGTAAGCACCAAAACAGTACTAGCTGAATCAAGCAAGATTGGAATCAAAGGCGATTTAAACGGCGATGGTAAAGTAAATTTAATTGATTTTTCAATTGCGGCATATTGGTATAAGAGGGTGTTAAGTGTAGATTTTATTGCGATTGAGGGGAAAGTATTAAATGACGATGGACGAATTGATTTGGTTGACTTTAGTATTATGGCGTATTATTGGACAGGATAATAATAATTTAAAATTCAAAATGCAAAAGCCAAAATTACAATTTAAAATTCAAAAATATTTTCTAATCATTTTAGGGCTATTCTTATTATTACCATCTGTGGTTTCTGCGGCGGAGTTAAAATTTAGCACTCCTAAGCAGGCCTTGTCTTTAAATGAAACCCTTATAGTAGAAATACTATTAGACACTCAAGGTGAAGATATTAATGCGCTTTCCGGCGAAATTATTTTTTCCGAAGAATTTCTGGTTTTAAAGGAAATTCGTGATGGCAATTCTATTATTGGCTTATGGGTAGAGCAGCCACAAATAAAAGAGGCGGGTAAAGTTACTTTTTCTGGAATTATGCCCGGTGGTTTTAAGGGTTTGTTAGGCGCTGATTGGTCAGGGGTCAAACCGGGATTGATTTTTCAGCTGATTTTTCAAACCAAAACCTCTGGTCAATCAACAATATTTATTAAAGAGCCAATTATTTTATTAAACGACGGGCAAGGCACGGCTGCCAAAACATTGGCAAATCAATTGCCAATAATTATAAATAACCTACCAGCTCAGACCGAAGCAGTAATTAAAGAGGATAAAGATCTACCAGAGCCTTTTACGCCGATTTTAAGTCGCGACCCGAGTTTATTTTCTGGCCAATGGTTTATAGTCTTTGCTACTCAAGATAAAGGTTTGGGCATAGATTATTATGCAGTTAAGGAAGGTGATGGTGATTTTATAAAAGCCACTAGTCCTTATTTATTGCTCAATCAAAAATTAGATAAATCTATTGCCGTGAAGGCAGTAGATCGGGCTGGTAATGAACGAATATCTTGGCTGGCTGCGCCTGCTGCTAAATTTTGGTATGACAAAGCGCCATATTTTGCTATTATTATAATAGGCGCGTTTTTACTTTTCATTTTTCTTAGATATTTAAAGAATAAGTAAGAAATATGGAGGAGAAAATCAAACTGGCTGTTAGACGACCTCAAAAGCATAAAATAAGCCCAGCTAAAAGTTGGTTGTTTTGGTTATTTATTTTATTTTTTAGTTTTGGAAGTAGCGTAAAGATAGCTAGTGCGGCTACAATTTATTTAACGCCCTCTACGATTGCTACTAAAGCGGGTAACGCTTTTAATCTAAACGTTTTGGTAGAAAGTTCAGTTCAAAACATAAACGCGATATCTGGTGTAATAACTTTTCCTGCAGACAAGCTGGAAGTAACCGGTCTTAATAAAAGTGGTTCTATTGTTTCTTTGTGGGTACAAGAGCCGTCTTATTCTAATAGCAGCGGTACGGTGAATTTTGAAGGAATTGTTTTAAATCCAGGCTATCAAGGCGCTGGCGCTCGTTTGCTCACTATTACTTTTAGGGCCAAAGCGGCTGGTAATGCTGAAATATCTTTTCGTTCAGGGTCTATTTTGGCTAATGATGGCAAGGGCACTAATATTTTAGTTGGATTAGGCAAGACTACGGTCACGATTAATCCACAGGTGATTGGTCCCCAACCACCAGAATCAGAAACCCCTATAGAAACAGCCTTTAGCGGTGTACCATTAGCGCCGAGGGTTTTTTCGTCCACGCATCCTGACCCTGATAAGTGGTATCGAAATAATGGCCCGTCTTTTAGTTGGAATTTGCCAGCGGGCATTACCGGCGTGAATGTGTTGGCCGATCGTAATTCTAATACCAATCCAGGCACCAAGTCAGACGGCTTGATATCATCTTATACTTTCCATAACGTGGCGGATGGTATCTGGTATTTTCATATTAGATTACGTAATAATGCTGGCTGGGGAGCTATCACTCATTTCCGTTTTCAGATTGATACCGGACCACCGGAGAAGTTTAGTATACAATTCCCTGATGGGACGGAGGTAGATAATCCATCACCTTTCGTTACCTTTGCTACTGTTGATGCGCTTTCCGGTATTGATTATTATAAACTTTTAATTAATGCAAACAGAACAGAGATTAGTTCAGCGGAGTCAATTAAACAGAATCCTTATCGTTTACCAATACAAAAACCTGGTAACCATACTATCTTGGTTCAGGCCTTTGATAAGGCTGGAAACACCGCTTCCGCCACTAATGAATTTACTATTAGACCTTTAAAAACTCCTATTTTTACTGATTATCCACAGACCTTGCGTAGCAATGAGATGCTTACGGTCAAAGGACGAGTCGATTATCCCGGAGCACAAGTAACAGTGTGGTTACAACGCGAGAAGGAGGAGCCGGTGGCGACAACGGTGGCCAGCGACAAAAATGGAAATTTTGCTTTTATAGCCCCGGAAAAATTATCAGAAGGGGTGTATAAAATTTGGGCAATGGTTACCGATGTTAGGGGGGCACACAGTGAAGATACAGAAATTATTACTATAGCAGTACGCTTGCCAGCAACTTTAAAATTTGGTCAATTAGCTTTTAATTATCTTACCACCATGATTACTTTAATAGTTTTAGTTATAGGTATAATCGTCACTATAATTTATTCTTGGTATAGGATAGCTTATTGGCGCAGGAAAATCGCTAGAATTACCAAGACTACCAAAGAAACAGAAGATAGTACACGCCAGGCTTTTGCGTTGTTGCGAGAAGAAGTGGAAAAGCAGGTGGCTAAACTGGATGGTAAACCAGGTTTGAGCGGTAAGGAAAAACAAATTTGTGATAAATTAAAACAATCTTTGCAGGCATCGGAAAAGCTTTTAGAAAAAGAATTAACTAATATAGAAAAACAACTAGATAAATAAAGTAGCTGGTAGGTATAAGTAAAACAGTTATTATCTCAGTTAACTATTTTGCTCTTGTAGTTGCTTTAGCCAGAGTTTTAATACAACGTGAACACAGCCGCATTCTTTTGCCATTAATTTTTTTATATTGCAGATTTACATATTGACGCCTTAAGGTGGCAATATTAGAGTGACTGCGGGAGACGGCCGGCATATAGCCCCTGTGACATTTTTCACAAATTCGTGCCATAATATAGTTAGTTCCTAATTTTTAGTAGTTAGTTCCTAGATTTAAAGTTTAACAGAAAAATAATTTTTGACAAGATGCCCCGCAATACAACTTCGCTTAAACTCGGTTCGTGTCATATAAAGATAGATTGCATTTGAAAACCCAGTCGTGCTGAATTTACCTGGCCGACGGTACTTTAGTGAAGGAGGATTTCAGTATCTCAAATAAATAGATACTGAATCAAGTTTAGGACTAAAGGTTCAGGATGATAAAATAATAAAATAATTTTTCATTTTGATTTTTTAATTTTAAATTTATTTTCATGCCCAGCGTTTTAACCATTCAAATATATTCCATCGGAGTACTTATTTTATCTGCTGTTTTGCATGAGTACGTCCATGGTTTAGTAGCAGATAAATTAGGCGATCCTACACCTAGGCTAGCTGGTAGGTTAACTACCAATCCTTTAGTTCATTTGGATTGGTGGGGTTCTATTATGTTGCCCATGTTCTTATATTTAGCTTCAGGAGGAACATTTATGTTTGCTTATGCCAAACCAGTGCCGTTTAATCCTTATAATTTACGCGATCAGCGTTGGGGTGTTTTGAAAGTGGCTATAGCCGGCATAGTAGCAAATACTTTAATGGCAGTAGTGTTTGGTTTGGTTATTCGTTTCTTGCCTAGTTTACCTACTAATTCTTACATCGCTTTGGCTATTATTGTGCAGTTAAATTTATTACTGGCAGTGTTTAATATTATTCCTGTGCCGCCGTTAGACGGTTCTAAGGTTTTATTTACTTTATTGCCAGATAAATATTTGCGTTTTAAAATTTGGGCCGAGCAAAATAGTACCATACTTTTATTAATCCTGTTAGCCATTATTTTATTTACCGGGATTTTAGGTTGGGTGATTAGTGGTTTATTTTCTTTAATCACCGGTGTGATTTAAAATTGTGTTGTCAAAATTTATTCGTACCAAAGAGGATTTTACCTGCGCCCATTGTGGATATAGGGTTTTAGGTAATGGTTATACCAATCATTGCCTTAAGTGCTTATGGTCCAAACACGTTGATATTAATCCCGGCGACAGGGCTGAATCTTGCGGCGGTTTGATGGAACCAGTTGGTTTAGAACAAAAAGGTCAGGAATATAAAATTATTCATCGTTGCGCCACATGTGGAATAGAGAAAAAGGTCAAAATTAACAAGGAGGACGATTGGATAGAGATTATCAAATTATCTAATAAATGGTAAAAAAACAGAAGGTAAGCGTGTTATTTATAGTATTGAAAAGTCTGTTCTTGACGTAATTTTAATATCCTGTTATACTAGCCCAAGAGTTGCACCACGACTTTTTTATTTTCTCTTAAATTTTCTACATGCCTACAGTTAATCAATTAATTAAAAAAGGGCGATCTAGCCAAAAACGTAAGTCTAAAACACCCGCTTTGGTGCCAGTTTTAAATACGTTAAAGAGGCATCGTCATGATTTGGATAAAGGCAACCCTTTTAAACGCGGTGTGTGTCTTAAAGTAACAACCACTACTCCCAAAAAACCGAACTCTGCTTTGCGTAAAATCGCTAGAGTTAGATTATCTAATGGTATGGAAGTAACAGCTTACATTCCCGGCATCGGTCATAATTTACAAGAACACTCTATAGTTTTAGTGCGAGGCGGCAGAGTTAAGGATTTACCAGGAGTCAGATACCATATTGTGCGTGGCGTTTATGATACTATTGGCGTTGAGAATCGTAAGAGGGGACGCTCGTTATATGGAGCCAAGAAACAGAAATAATTTGTTTTATTAATTTTTATTTTTTAAATGCGAGGCAAAAGAGCAATTAAACGTCAAATTTTACCCGATCCCCGTTATCAAAGCACGGTGATTGCTAAATTTATTAATACCATTATGGAACGCGGTAAAAAAACCGTAGCTCGCGGTATAGTTTATGAAGCCTTTGATATTATTGCTGAAAAAACCAAAAAAGATCCTCGAGATGTATTTGAACAGGCAATTAAAAATGTTGGGCCGATGGTAGAAGTGCGCAGTCGCCGGGTCGGTGGAGCTAATTATCAGGTGCCGGTAGAAGTCAGGCCAGAACGTCGGCAAGCTTTATCTTTTAGATGGATTATTGAGGCGGCTCAAAATAAAAAAGGACAACCCATGAACAAGAAATTAGCTGATGAATTAATAGCAGCTGCTAGTAATCAGGGTGATGCTATTAAGAAAAAAGAGGATGTCTTACGTATGGCCGAGGCTAACCG
>CAZMMW010000027.1:0-10292 GCA_964567515.1 uncultured Gammaproteobacteria bacterium
TAAATTTGACATTTTTAAAGTTTCCATGTATATTATAAAGTCAATTAATTTTGATATGATCTTTAACAATTTAGATAAGGAAAGTAATATGGGAACAAATAAGAAAGAAATAAATTCTGTTTTTAATGATTTGAGTAAATCAGGAAACCAAAAAGCCGACCTTTTGCATCGGAGCCTAAAACGCCACGGCGTAGACTTTGCTACTGGTGTACCTTGCGGTGTATTACGCCATATTATCAACAACTTGGTAAACGACAAAAGTATCATGCATATGCTGGCAAACCGTGAATCAGAAGCTGTTGGAATTTCGGCAGGCGCCTATCTGTCGGGGAAATGTCCTGTGGTGTATATGCAGAATTCTGGGTTATTTGCATCTTCAAACGACATCGCTTCGCTTCTTATTCCATATAAGATACCAATTTTATTTATTGTTACCTATCGAGGTTATGAAAGTGAAGATGCTGTCCAGCACTTTGTAACTGGAGGAGCGACTGAAAAGCTACTTGAATCGTTCGGCGTTGACTTCTTTGTGTATAAAAAACAGGATATCAACGATTTAGTTGATGAAATTTTCAGCCGAATGAATGAAATTTACTTGCCAAGCTTTTTGCTTTTGAAGAGGGGGTGGAACAAATGAAAAGAAAAAATGCCATTGAAGCCATATTTTCGGTAATTGATGATTCGGATATTACCGTTTCTACGACGGGGCTGATTTCAAGAGAAGTGTTTTCAAAATTTGATTCTCCTAGAAATATATATGTTCCAGGATCAATGGGATTGGCGTCATCAATAGGATTGTCACTTGCCCTGTGTAACAGCGGTAAGAGAATATTCGTGATAGATGGCGATGCCAGTCTGTTAATGAATTTTGGGAGCCTTGTAACCATTGGCGCATATAAGCCGAATAATTTAATTCATATTGTTTTGGACAATGGCGCTTATGGATCATGTAGTGAAGAAAAATCTTTATCATCTTCAGCAAATTTTGCTAAAATAGCTAAAGATACTGGATTTAACACTGTTTTTGAGGTTCAAGATGAAAGTGAGTTAAAGGGCGCAATTGTTAGTAATTCTTCTTGCCCGATTTTTGTTCATGCGAAAATTGAGTTGGGGGGAAGACGGGATTTTTCTCGTCCACTGGATTTGCCAGGAATTAAAGAAAGATTTATGTCATTGTTATTAAATAATAATATAAGGAGATAAAAATATGATATTTCAAGGCGAAAAAATATTTGATGCCTCTTTTGATATCTTTGCGAATAACTATGATGATGTTCGCCCAGGTTATCCGAAAGAGATGTATGAGGATATTGTAAAAATTTGCAACCTTAGTAAGTCCTCCAGCGTGATTGAAATCGGAGCTGGAAGTGGAATTGCCACTGTGGAGCTCGCAAAAACAGGATGCAAGATTATCGGCATTGAGCCAGGGTCTAATCTAGTAGTAATAGCCAAAGAAAAAACAAAAAACTATCCAAACGTGGAAATTATCGAGGCTATGTTTGAAGATTATACATCTTCGGAAAAGTTTGATTGCCTCGTGGCCTTAACTTCTTTCCACTGGATCAGCGAGCAAGTGAAGTATAAAAAGGTTTATGACTTATTGAGTCGCAGTGGTCATTTCGTGATCGTTTGGAATAGTTTTTTCCAATCTACTGGCGATGCTACGAAAGAAGTAAACTCCCTGTACCATGAAATGTTGCCCGATATATATCCCGAGAAAAACAATGATGTCAACTTGGGAGTATTTAGCAAATTGAACGGACGTGAGTTGGGGATCGTCGGAAGCGATATGTTTTACCTTTACTTTCTTCGAAAATACGTCACAGTTTACAACTATGACAAAGAAACTTATCCGATGCTCTTAAATACTTTCCCAAAAATCATTAAAGTTGAAAAGGAAAGACGGGAAAAGTTTCTTAAAAGAGTGGGAGAAATTATTGAAAAACATAGCACACTTTCTGTCCCTGTGTTAACTACTCTGCTCGTAACTAAGAAAAAAGACGTATTTCTTGACGAAATCGGTAAAACGTAAAAAGAGGCTCATAATGATAACTCTGAAAAAGATATATTCTCTGGCTGAAAGTTATAAAGTGCCAGTAGAAGATGTTTTGTTTGTCGCATTGAATATTTACGGAACCGCTTTTAAATGCGATTTTAATCGTATGAGAATGGGCGTACATACGATCGAACAAGATGTATTCAAATATTCTCATTCTCTCGGCGTCAAAGATTTCTATTTCGCATTGCCGATTAACGAAAGCAGTCCCTTTTCCGTTGTTGATGGAAAACTATTTTTTGATAATCAGGAAATAGCAGATGCGATTGATCCGTCCGAAGATTTTTGCGACTCAAACTACCCAAGGCGAAACGGTATAGTCTTGAATATAAACCCAAATTCTCGCACATCTTGTCGGGGATGCAAATTTTGCTATACGGGATATCAAGTACCGAGAGATATGAAACGCATGGCTTATGCGGCCGATATTAAGGAGTTTCTCGGCAATTGGATGACTGAGAAAAAAATATCCGACCTTTCAAGTCTTGTACAAGTGGCTGTGGTGACCGGATGCTATAACAGCAACAACGAACTAAGCTCATTTTTGATTTTGCTGGCAGATATATTGAATCAATATCAATTCAAAGGTGAAATCTTCTATCTTGGCTCGCAGATTACTAACAAGGAAACATTGAAAAAACTGGAAGCAATCCAGCCTTTTTGTTACTGCGTATCGCTTGAGTGTTTTGAAAACAGAAATACTTTTCTTCGGGACAAGAAAAGCAACATGACGATTGAATCCGCTTTTAAGCTTATGGATTTTGCAAAATCTGTTGGCCATCGAGTAAACTTTTCCTATGTTCTCGGTCTGGAATCATTGTTTACGGTTGAGAAATACTTCTTACTTGCAAAAAGATTTATAAATAGTTTTCCGATCGTAAATACGATCCAGCTCCATAAATACCATAATGCTTCACTCTCAACCCCCGAGGCGGTAAATATCGAATATTTTTTTGAAGCCCGAAAAATGCTTGAAAGAATATTTATCGATACCGATATGAGGCCTAGAGAGTGGGAAAACTATCGCAGTTTGTGGTTTCTGAAATTTGCCGAAGAAAAACTTACAGGCATCAGAACGCCATGATAATTATTAACTCTTATATTGAGCTGTGCACTTTAGCATGGCTCTTTTTTTATTATTCATCGTCTTGTTGAAAAGATAGGTAATTTAAAAAAAGTTTATTTTAGGTTGTTTTGTTATAAATTATGTCATCTAATTAATATAGATATAATAAGGAGTTTTGGATTCTGGGTATTCGCCCCTCTGTCCTTCTGCCCCTACACCAAGATAAAAATAAAATTTTTTCCGAATAAATAATTAAATGGAAACAACTTTTTTAATCGTATACGTTATATAGATAATTACTCATTTTTTATCATCACTGATATAATAGTTAGTGATGATTTGTATTAACAAAACCAAGTCGGAGTATTGGTTGCCAATAGTTTTAAGTCTGGCGGTGGGGGTTTTGTATGCCAGTTTCGTTTTCGGTTTGCCGTGGCGGTTTAATTCTCCAGATGAGACAGCTAATGCTTTTTTTAGCCAAAGAGTCGCTTCTGGTCAAACTATGGCCGCAGACGCTTCGCTTAATAATTTAGTAGAAGGAAATATTATTCATCCTCGCAGCATCGCGGTGGTGGCAGGCAAGTTAGTGCCGCGAAGTTTTCTGGGCTTGCCTATTATTTTTGGCAGTCTGGGAAAATTATTTGGGAGCGGCATCTTACCTTATTTGCCGGCAATCTTTGCCGTCGTTGGCTTATTAGCTTTAGCTTGGTTTGCTAATCAGTCATTAAATAAATCAGCTGGTATCATTATTATTATTTTAGCTAGTGTACTGCCTGCTTTTTGGTATTATCAGGCGCGGGGTTTTTTTCACAACGCCTTATTTTTAGATTTATTTTTTGTGTTGTTATTGTGTTCTTGGTGGTTATTAAAATATGGCAAATGGTGGTGGTATTTAATTTTAGGTTTGGTTTTGGGTTTAGTTTTAGCTGTTAGGACTGCCGAAGGTCCGTGGATTTTGGTCTGTGGTTTAATTTGGCTTCTATTAAATAAAAAATTAATTAAATTTAGATATTTGTTTTTAACTTTAATCGGCGCCGGATTGTCTTTTTGGTCGGTATTACTTACTAACAAACAATTATTTGGCGTTTATTTTAGTGTTGGTTATCGCCCCGAGTTAGGCATTGATTCGGTAACTTCAGAACCTTCTCAAATAATTTCTTTGTTCAAAGAAATAATTTTACCGTTTGGTTTTAATTTGAATAATATTTGGCAGAACACCCAGCATTACCTCATCGGCTTGCAATGGTGGTGGGCGGTGTTGTTTTTAATCGGTGTAGTTTATTTTGTTGTTAATTGGTCAAATAAATCAGCCACCACTCGTTCTTATTTTATTGTGGGATTACTCGCCAGTTTATGGCTCGTCGCAGTTTATGGCAGTTGGTCTTTTCATGACAATCCTGACCCCGGCGCCATTACCATTGGCACAGCTTATTTGCGTTATTGGCTGCCAATATTTATTTTTGGTTTATGGTTAGCAGCTGAACCGTTGTCGCGCATGTGGTCTAAACACAGCCTAATGCCAATTTTGGTTACTATTATAGGCATACATATTTTATTATCTTGGTGGATGACTTATCATTCTTCAGACGATAGTTTAGCGCAAGTTAAAGCGAATATTATTCGTTTTGAAGAGACTAATAAAATTATTACTGAATTAACGCCAGATAATGCTGTAATTATTTCTGGCATTACTGATAAATTTTTCTTCCCCCAGCGGCAGGTGATAGTGGAATTAGTAACCGACAACGATTATCAATCGGTGGTTAAATTATTACAAAATAAAATTTCTGTTTACCAGTTTCGCACACCCATTGCCGCTACAGAATTGAAAAATAAAATAGCACCCACATTAGAGTCTTATGGCATGATGTTAACGCCAGTTAAAGTGAACATTGGCGAACATGTTTTATATAAATATAATCTTATAAAATCATGATGCAAGGAGTTATTATCAAACCATTAAAAATTTTTCCAGACATTCCTGACGTGCCAGATAAAAAAATTAAAGCCGGTTTTTTAATGGAAGTTTTGCGAGCCGATGATCAGTTATTAAAAAAATTCGGGCAAACGGTCTTTACTGTGGCTTATCCCGGCACTATTAAGGCGTTTCATTGGCATAAAAACCAGGATGATTTGTGGTTTATGGCTTCAGGTAAAGCTCGGGTGGTACTATATGACAGGCGCGATGATTCTAAAACTTTTGGCGATACGCAAGTTATTTTAGCAGGCAGGGATGATTATAAGCTGATAGTTATTCCAGCAGGGGTGGCGCATGGTTATCAAGTTTTAGGTTCGGAGCCGGTGCTTCTTTTTTATCATGTCACAGAGATGTATAATAAAGATAACCCCGATGAAGAAAGAATTCCTTATGATGACAAAACAATCAATTTTAATTGGGAAAATTAAATTATGTCCGAGTGTATTTTTTGCAAAATAATTAAAAGTGAAATTCCTTGCCATAAAGTTTATGAAAGCGATAGCGTGCTAGCCTTTTTGGATATTCATCCGGTAAGTTTTGGGCACACTTTAGTAATTCCTAAAAGTCATTATCAGGATCTGTTAAATACTCCACCAGAGGTATTGACTGATTTAATAACAGTGACGCAAGAAATAGCCCCGGCAATTTTAGAAGCCACTCACACTTTAGCTTTTAATATTGGCATTAATACTGGTAAGTTGGCCGGGCAAGTCATTTTTCATACACATGTCCATGTCATACCACGTTCTGGAGATGATGGTTTAACTATGTGGGGTGAAAATTCAAAAGCGGCGGAGGATTTAACTGGTTTAGCTAAACAAATTAAAGAAAAGGTAGTATGAGTCAGGGTAAGAAAAAAATTTTATGGGCCGGACAACAGATGCCGGTACTGACCGCCTTGCGGGAACGTTTGGTTAAAAATAAGATATTAGAAGGAGTGCGTATTGCAGCTTGTCTTCATGTAACAGCTGAAACCGCTAATTTAGTATTGGCCTTAAAAGCGGGCGGCGCTAAAGTCGCGCTTTGTGCTTCCAATCCGTTATCTACCCAAGATGATGTGGCACAAAGTTTGCGTCGTGATTTTAAAATAGAGGTTTTTGCTAAAAAGGGCGTTGATAATAAAGAATATTATCAACAAGTGAAAAAAGCCTTAAGTATGAGCCCGTATTTAACGGTTGATGATGGAGCTGACCTCGTAACTTATTTACACACTAAATCTAGAAGATTATTAAAAGGAGTGTGGGGTGGTACAGAAGAAACCACTACTGGCGTGATGCGTCTGCGTGCCATGGCTAAAGCTGATAAATTGCGTTATCCCTTAATTGCCGTCAACGATGCTTTAACCAAGTATTTATTTGATAATCGTTATGGCACGGGTCAATCTACGATTGATGGTATTATTCGCGCCACTAATATTTTGTTAGCTGGTAAAGCGGTGGTAGTAGCTGGCTATGGTTGGTGCGGTCGGGGAGTGGCTATGCGAGCTCGCGGTTTAGGCGCGCGAGTAGTGATTACCGAAATTGATCCGGTGAAGTCTTTGGAAGCAGTAATGGACGGTTTTGAAGTTTTAACTATGAGACAAGCCGCTCCACGAGGCGATATTTTTGTGACGACTACTGGTGATATTGATGTAATTACTAAATTACATTTCCCTTTCATGAAAGATGGAGTGATTTTAGCCAATGCCGGCCATTTTGACGTGGAAATTAATTTAGTAGATTTAAAACGCTCTAGTGTTGAAGTTAATCAGATTAGGGATAATTTACAGGAATATAAATTAAAAAACGGTAAACGGATTTATTTATTAGGCGAAGGTCGTTTGGTGAATTTGGCTGCGGCTGAAGGCCATCCGCCTCAAGTAATGGACATGAGTTTTGCTGGACAGGTTTTGGCGCTGGAATATTTAGTTAAAAATCATCAGCAACTTAAACCAGGTGTTTATAATTTACCAGCGGAAATTGATGAGGAAATCGCTGAGTTAAAGTTAAAATTGATAGGTGTGGATTACGATACTTTGACGCCTAAACAGAAAAAGTATTTAAGTAATTGGCAGGTCGGTACTTAGTTTTATGAAACAGAGGAATAGATTTATTGTCATATCGATCGTAATTTTAGCGTTAGTTTTATTTGGATATTGGTTAATTAATAAACCTGATCATCAGTCCGATTCAAGTTTATCTTTTTCTAAACCTATGAAAATTATTAGTTCGGTTTTTAATAGTAATGAGCTGATTCCGTCTAAATATACTTGTGATGGTGCTAATATAAATCCGCCATTGCAGATAGTTAGCGTGCCGGATAATGCTAAAAGCCTAGCTCTGGTTATGGATGATCCGGACTCAGCAACCGGCACTTGGTTGCACTGGACTTTATGGAATATTGACCCTCGCACAAAATTTATTAAGGAAGATAGTATACCCAAAGAAGCTCAACAAGGCATAACCAGTTTTAAGCAAATAGGTTATGGCGGACCGTGCCCGGGGAGCGGTTTGCGTCATTATTATTTTAAACTTTATGCTTTATCAGCCGCGCCTAATTTAAGCGAGGGTGCGACTTTAGGTGAATTGCAGAATTTTATCGATAGCCATACTATAGCTGTTGCTGAATTGATTGGTCTTTATACGCGGCAGCGTTAATGCGGTTAATATCGTATTTATGGATATTGACAATGAGAAATTGAATTTAGTACGAAAACAGGCAGAAGAGGAGTACGAAAAGATAGGGAAGGTTAAATGTCCTTATCTTAACGATTTTGTTCATTTTAATACTGTAGGATTTCAGCATTTGTTGTTTAAAGGTTGGAATAAAACAAGATTGCGCACAGAACAATATATACGCTTAAAGTTAATTAAATTAGCACCACTAGTTATTGGTAGATCTCATACTTTACAGTAATTTGATGAACGTAAGATTTTTGTTAGACAAAAAATAAATTCTCGTTGGGAAATGAGAATGAAAGTAGTTCGTTATTATGTTTTTGTGGCAATTATTAACGAAGCAAGGATTAAAGTTATAATAAAAGAAATCGAAGGCGGTGTTAAATTTTTTTATAGTTTATATCCATCTTGGAAAGTCACTTTAGATATTAATGGTCAGAAGAAGAAAAAGTTTTATTCTGGAGATTTAGAGTCTGATTAAAATTAAAATAGCACCTGTCTGCAGTTTATGTATTGACCGCGAGAGGGCTAAAGCCCTCACAAGTGCTAAAATAAGCTTAGCATTCTTTAGCGATTTAGTCCATAATAATTTTCCACAGTTAATTTTTAACTAATTTTCTATGAAGATTTTAGTAACCGGCGGGGCGGGGTTTATGGGGTCGGCTTTTATCCGCCACACCTTAGCTAATCACAAAGATGATTTAGTGGTGAATTTAGACAAACTCACTTATGCTGGCAATTTAGACAATTTACGTGAAGTGGAAAAAGACCCACGTTATAAATTTGTGAAAGGTGATATTGTTGATGAAAAGCTGGTTGATCAACTAGTGGGCGATGGAGTGGATGCAATTGTTAATTATGCGGAGGAGACACACGTGGATCGATCTATTATGTCACCTAAAGATTTTGTAATCACCGATATTTTAGGAACTTTTACTTTATTAGAAGCGGCGCGTAAATATAATATTGAACGCTATATTCAAATTTCCACGGATGAAGTTTTTGGTTCTACTGAACATAATAAATTTTATGAAGAAAGCCCTTTTAAACCATCCAGCCCTTATTCAGCTTCTAAAGCCGGCGCTGATCTATTGTGCGCCGCTTATATAAAAACCTATCATCTGCCCATCATCGTTACTCATAGCTGTAATGTTTATGGCCCTTATCAGTATCCAGAAAAGTTAATTCCCCTAGCTATTACTAATTTATTAGAAGACAAAACCGTTCCGGTTTATGGCAAAGGACAACAAGTTAGAGAGTGGATTTATGTGAATGATCATGCCCGGGCTATAGATTTTTTACTGCGTGAGCATATTGGAGATAATGTTTATAATATTGGCACTGGTGAGGAAATGACAAATTTAGAATTAATAAAGTTGCTGCTTAAATTAATGAAGCAAGACGAGAAAATGATTACTTTTGTTAAAGATCGACCAGCGCATGATCAAAGATATGCTTTGGATTGGCAACGTTTGCAAGAAGCTGGTTTCAAACCTAAAATCCAATTCGTTAGAGGTTTAGAAGATACTATTAATTGGTATCAAACCAATCAGCGGTGGTGGCAGAAAATTAAATCTGGTGAATATTTAGAATATTATAAAAAGCAATACGGATTGTCGTGAGTAGCGCTATGATATCTAGTACCAAAGTATTAATTTTAGGCGCCGGTGGTATGTTGGGTACTGATTTGTCGTCAGTTTTTTCGCGTTTTGATAATTTATATTTATCAGATAAAGAAGACTTAGATATTACTAATAGAGTGGAGTTAGAAAAAAAAGTATTAGATCTGAAACCGGATTTAATAATTAATGCCACAGGTTACACTGATGTTGACGGAGCGGAAGATCAGAAAGAGTTGGCCAATCAAATTAATAGCGAGGTAGTCAAATATTTGGCTGAAAATTGCAAAAAGAACAATACTAAATTAGTGCATTTTTCTACCGAATATGTTTTTGATGGTACTAATAAAGCTGGTTATCAGGAAGATTCCTTGGCGAACCCTATAAATACTTACGGCCGTTCTAAGCTTTTGGGTGAAAATTATTTAAAGCCATTTGCCATTGGCCATTCGCCATGGGTTTATCTTATTAGAACCTCTTGGCTTTTTGGCCATGCGCTACAACGAGGTAAACCCAGGGGATTAAATTTTATTGAGACTATGATTAAATTGGCTGCCGAGCGCGAGGAAATTAAAGTGGTTGATGATCAGTTTGGCAAACCAACTTATACCAAGGATTTAGCTAAAGCAGTTTATACTTTAATTACGGAAAGTTACCAGCCGGGAATATATCATCTAGTCAACGAAGGTGTCTGTTCGTGGTATGATTTAGCTAAGGAAGCGTTTAAAATTAAAAATATCAGGACACCACTTGTTCCAGTTCCGTCTAGTGAATATCAAACTAAAGCCAGGCGGCCGCAACATGCCGTATTAGTCAATACTAAATTTCCCTTTTTGCGTTCTTGGCCAGAGGCCTTGCGCGATTACCTAACTTAAACTAAACTATTAAGCTATGAGAGAAAATCTTGGATATCTTA
>CAZMMW010000028.1:0-10224 GCA_964567515.1 uncultured Gammaproteobacteria bacterium
AACACCTGTTACCATACACCTTATCAAGTGTTACCATATGGTGTTAACTGTACAAGGACTTGACAGGATAGAGTGACTATGTTAAGATTGAGTATTACAAAAATAAATCATTAAAATTAATAAAAATATCTTTAACAAACATAATTCAATATATTTCTCACATTAAAAAAGGAGTTAATCATGTATATAGTAAATGTGGTTGTGGAAGGAATTGGCAGAGGATTGCTGATGCACAAGTTAAGCGCGCAAATTGCCGCTGAAATGGAAAATCCGCTCAAACGTTCTACCCGGTCTAATCCGGGTCCAGAAGCAGAAGCCGAAGCAGTAGCTTACCGTTTAGATCCAAAAGACGGTCAAGTAAAAGGGCAACTCATGTTGCCTGCCGAACATTTCCTCGGTGCTATCATCAAAGCTGGTAGTACACTACAGGTGAAAGGCCGCGGTAAAAAGACTTACAAAGGTCAGTTCACCGGTCAGCTAGAAGTCAGTCCTGATTACATTGGATTGACTAATGATAATGGCGATGAGCTCTTCGACTTTAGTATCGATAGTCGGCCTGTACGGGTTAAACAAGCTCGTATTATTCGCCACCGTCCGTACCTTAAAGCTGGTTGGAGAGCAAAATTTTCTATTGAAGTCGGGGATGATACTATTCCCATCGAAGTCATTCAGAATGCTCTGAATGAAGCAGGAAAAAGTTGTTGCGTGGGCGACTATCGTCCACGTTTCGGACAATTCCGAGTCGTATCTTGCGATAAAACCGAAAGTTAATTTTACCATTCTGGTTAGGTAGGGTGAGGTTTGGTTGGGTCTGGTATGGTATGGTATGGTAAGGTAAGGTATGGTTTGGTCAAGTGAGACAATACCCTTCTCGAAACTTCGGGAATGGTTTTTTTGAACAAAAAACACAATTACACAAACGTCACGCTTGCCACCCTTTAATTTCACTCAGGATTGCTAGACAAAAGTAACCGAAGCTACCTTATCACCACTTTCTTTAAATCTCATCAACCTTACTCCTTGAGTAGCGCGGCCCAAGACGGAAACTGATTTTAAGCGCAATCTAATTACTTGTCCTTTTTCCGACATAATTACTAAATCTTCAGCTTCTCTTTTGGCATTAACCACAAAAGCGGTTATAATTTGCCCGGTTTTATCTGTAACATTGGCAGTTTTAACACCACTACCGCCACGACCCTGAACTTTATATTCTTTCAAATTAGTGCGCTTGCCAAAGCCACCAGCCGTGACAATTAACAATTGTTCAGTAGTGGAAGGTTTTCCTTCGTTAACCAAATCCATACCCGTAATTTCATCAGCTCCCTTTAATCTAATACCTCTAACTCCCGCGGCAGTGCGACCCATTGGCCGTACAGCTTTTTCTTTAAAGCGGATGGACTGTCCTTTGGCAGTAACTAGTATCACATCATCGTTGCCAGTTGAAGCTTTAACCCAGCGCAGGGCGTCAGCATCTTTTAATTTAATAGAAATTAAGCCCGAGCGTCTGACATTTTCAAAAGCATTAATATCTACTTTTTTAATTACCCCCTTGGCAGTTACCATAATCAAGTATTTATAACCTTCCCAATCAGCCAAAGCCATTACTTCGGAAACAGCTTCGCCCGGTGCTAGTTGCAAAAAGTTAACCACCGCTTGGCCTTTGGCAGTACGGGAAGCGGCTGGAACTTCATAGGCCTTAAGCTCAAACACCCGGCCGCGGGAGGTAAAGAACAATAAATCAGCATGTGTATTAGTAGAAAATAAATGTTCTACCGCGTCTTCTTCTTTAGTAGTTAAACCAACCACACCTTTACCCCCTCGTCCTTGAGTTTTGAAAGAAGTAGGAGCTACTCGTTTAATATAACCATCACGGGTAATTAAAATTACTGCCGCTTCATTGGGAATTAGATCTTCTTGGGTTAATTTATCAACTGCTCCAGTTACCACTTCTGTTTTGCGCGGCGAAGGATATTTATTTTTTATGACTGCTAATTCGGTTTTAATGATCTCTAATATTTTTTTAGGATGGTCTAAAATATCTTTTAGTTCTTTAATTAATTTGCGTTTTTCTTTTAATTCTTCTTCTACCTTAAGTCGCTCAAGATTAGCCAATTGTTGCAACTTCATTTCCAGAATTGCCACGGCTTGACGTTCGGATAATTTAAAGCGCTTGATTAAATTAATTTTAGCATCATCGCGATCACGTGATTTTTTAATAGTAGCTATTATTTTATCAATATCTTCTAACGCCAGCACTAAGCCCTCTAAAATATGAGCACGATCACGAGCTTTTTCTAATTCAAAAGTTGTGCGGCGAGTAATTACTTCTTGGCGGTGTTTAATATAAGCTTCTAGAGTATCTTTTAAGTTTAAAACTTTAGGTTGTAGTCCATCAGCCAAAGCTAGCATGTTTAGATGGAAAGCATCTTGTAGTTGGGTTAATTTGTATAATTGGTTTAATATTTTTTTAGGATAGGCGTCTTTTTTCAGTTCAATAACCACCCTAATTCCCTCTTTGTCTGATTCATCGCGTAGGTCGCGGATACCTTCTATTTTTTTATCCTTCACCAATTCAGCAATATGTATAATCAGAGTTGCTTTATTAACTTGATAAGGAAGTTCCGTAACTACGATATTAAAACCGCCGGCTTTGCTTTCCACAATTTCTGCTCGGGCACGTATCACAATAGAACCGTGGCCGGTAGCATAGGCTTGTTTGATATCTTCTTGATTAAAAATTATACCGCCGGTAGGAAAATCTGGTCCTTTGACGAATTTTAATAAATCATCAACATCAATTTCCGGATCATCAATTAAACAATTGATAGCGTCAATTAATTCGCCTAAGTTATGAGGTGGAATAGAGGTGGCCATACCTACAGCAATGCCCATAGAACCATTAAGGAGTAGATTAGGTAATTTACCAGGCAGTACTGATGGTTCTTGCTGACTGCCATCGTAATTAGGAGCAAAGTTAACTGTATTTTTATCCAAATCCAGTAATAATTCTTCAGCAATGGGAGCTAGTTTAGTTTCCGTATAACGCATGGCCGCTGCGGCATCGCCATCAACGGAGCCAAAGTTTCCTTGCCCCCAAACCAAAGGTATGCGCATAGAAAAGACTTGAGCCATGCGTACTAAGGAATCGTAAACTGCTACGTCACCATGAGGATGATATTTGCCTAAAACTTCCCCGACTACCGTGGCGCTTTTACGGAATTTTGCTCCCGGTCGTAAGCCTAAAGTCCACATGGCGTATAAAATTCTGCGATGAACTGGTTTTAAACCATCCCTAACATCCGGCAGGGCTCTGGCTACAATTACGCTCATGGCGTAATCCAGGTAAGATTCCTGCATTTCTTCCACTATAGATCGAGAAGAGATTTTTAATTCTCTGGTAGTTTTTTCCGGTTTAATATCTTTTTCCATAATTAGTCATTGTTGATAGTTTGGTAATTAATAGCTGGTGTGACTGATGGGATAAAAGTGGGTTCGGTAAATTGTTTAACAAAATATTGATAAATAGTGCTAAATAGATCATTTTTAGACCCAGCTTTTTTTATTTGTTGCAGATTAAAATTAATAGTAAAGATAGTAAATAGTACGGATAAGATAATTAGGCCTATGATAGTTAACCAAAAGGATGTTTTTGATTTAGGAGTTGCTGTACGGGGCGATTGGTTAGGCACAAATTAAGCGCTAAGTAAGATAATTTTAATATCTTCAGTTAATAAATCTTTTTTGCTGATTTTTAATTTATCTATCGGCGATGGCATTTTAGTGCCCATGACCTTAATAAATTTATCTAGGCCATCTAATTTGACTTTTAAACCGGGTAGGTAATAGTGCACTGGTATTACCAGTCGTGGTTCTATTTGTTTTACTATTTCCGCAGCTTGTTTACCGTCCAGGGTGTATATTCCACCTATAGGTAAGATGAGGATATCAACCCCCTCTAATTGTTCTAATTGGGTATCAGTTAACTCAGTTTGTCCCAAATCTCCCAAATGAGCCAAAGACAATCCTTCGCTTTGCATTAAATACATAGTTACCACACCACGTTCCGCTCCCTCTTTGTTGTCATGGAAGCCAGGAATACCATAAAGAAAAGTTTGTTTGACTTCGTATTCACCCGGACCTTGAATAAGAAAAAAATCACCTTCTACCCCGGCTTGATAGTTATGGTCTTCGTGGTCATGAGTAATTGCTACAATATCAGCTGTTAATTTAGGCAGTTTTAAACCAACAAACTTTGGGTCAAAAGGGTCAAAAACGCACGTCACTTCTCCATTATGACCCGGTTTTGTTTGTACTTTAATACAGGCTTGTCCAAACCATTCTATTTGCATAAACTATGTTTTAATTTTAGCAGGTTTTGATATTTTAGGAAAGGGAAAAATATGGTGTTATGACTAATTCCTTAACCCTTAAGCTAAACTAGCGCTTGATGAATATTAAAAACCAAGAATATAAAAAAGTCCCACACATGATTTTAGTGGGGACTTAAGGCAGCAACGCACTTTATGTCTGTTGGGCCGGACTTTTCAGGTAGAAACTTTTACTGAGTCTGTTCTTCACAGATTTTATTCTCTCATCGAGAAGACCTACTTGTAGGGAGCGGGCTTCTTGTTCAGAAATCTCCTGATAAGAGGAGAATTCTGTGGAGCCGAATTTTTTTCCGCCTTCCGTGTCAGTTATCACATCAGCAAGAGTTAAACCAACAAATTAGTGTTTGTCTCTAGGATGTGGAAAGTCAGGTGATATGAACTCTACAAATATCATTGTAGCACTCCTTTCAATATAATTATAAGATACTATATTTTCATGATTCCCTCATGATTGGGGTTATTTTGATAACATTATATCTTGGTTTAATTTTATTAGGTTGTCAGGAATCTTGCCAAGCTTTGTATTTTAAGCTAAACTTTAGGTACTTAAATAATTGTTATTTTTTAATAAGTCTTGAGGTTTAATCACCTTGAGGCTCAAAGGTTCAAAATTTTGGGCGTTTGGGTTAAGCAATTTTTTTATTTTATGATTAAAAAAGACAGTGAATTAAAATCTAAGTCAGAAATGGATAAATTATTAGATTCCACGGAATCAGCTAGTATTCCTAAGACAGGCGATTTAGTAGAAGGAACTGTTATTTCTTTGAGCAAGAGTGAAGTCAGATTGGACATAGCAGGATTGACTACCGGTATTATTAGAGGTCGCGAATTATTTGATGAGTCAGGTGAATACTTTGATTTAAAAATTGGCGACAAAGCGCAAGCTACTGTTTTGGAGTTAGAGAACGAAAACGGAGAACTAGAAATGTCTTTTAGGCGGGCTGGTCATTTTAAAGCTTGGGATAAATTGAACGAACTTAAGAAAACTGGTGAAATAGTTAAAGTAAAAGTTACCGAAGCCAATAAAGGTGGTTTAATGATTCGTTTGGGTCAAATTCCTGGGTTTTTACCGGTTTCGCAATTAACAGTTGATCATTATCCTCGGGTAGATGGTGGCGATCGTGGTAAAATTTTGGAGTTACTTAAAAAATATATTGGTCAGATGTTTGAGGTTAAAGCAGTGACCGTTGATGAAGCCAGTGAGAAATTAATTGTCTCCGAACGCGCTGCCTGGGAAGAACAGCAGAAAGGCAGATTAGATAAATATCAAGTTGGTTCTATAGTAGAAGGCGATATTTCCGGAGTAGTTGATTTTGGTTGTTTTGTTAAATTTGACGACGGTTTAGAGGGTTTGGTGCATATTTCTGAATTAGCTTGGCAGCGGATTGATGATCCACGGGAGGTGGTTAAAGTAGGTCAGCGGGTTAAAGCTAAGATTATCAACGTGGAAGGTTCTAAAATTTCTTTATCTTTAAGAAGATTGTTGGATGATCCATGGAAGAGCGTAAAAGATAAATATAAGATAGGTGATAAAGTAAAAGGTAAGGTTTTGAAAGTTAATCCTTTTGGTTTATTTGTAGAATTAGATGATCAGATTCATGGCCTGGCTCATATTTCTGAATTATCTGATAAATCTATTCAAGATGCTGCTCAAGTAGCAAAGCCGGGTGATACCTTAGAATTTAAAATTATTTCTATTGATCCGCAAGAACACCGCCTGGGACTTTCTATCAAATCTTTGGCGGAAAAATCTAAGAAATATGAAAGTAGTGATAAAAAAGATAAAGTAGAGGTTTCTCAAGAAGAGAAAAATCATAATTGGAAGGAAGATGAGACAGTTGAAAAAACCACAAAGATAGACTAATTATATTAAATTTTTAGCGTTCATTACTTGCGGAGAGGGTTTGTTTTAGTTATACTTTAGGTCACTAAACTTATGCGTAGTATAGTCAAAAATTTTCTTTTGTTTTTCTTGATGTTTTTGCTGTTATACAGTGTTTTTTCATTATTTTTCAATTACTCTGCGCCAGCTAAGGATGTTGGTATAAATCAGGTGATAGAAGAGTTAGATAAAGGAGAGGTAAAAACCATCGTAGTAACCAACGATCAATTAACTATTACTTTAAAAAATGGAGATGTTTTAAAAACCAGAAAAGAGACCAATGAATCTTTAGCAGAGTTAACTAAAAATTATGGTTTAGATCCAGCCAAGTTAAAAGCGGTACAGGTAGAGGTTAAAACTGAATCAGGTTGGAATTTTTGGTTAATGACCATTGTGCCATTTTTACTGCCATTTTTATTGATAGTAGGTTTTATTTATTTTATGTCCAGGCAGATTCAAGGCGCCAATATGAGGGCTTTGTCTTTTGGTCAATCGCGGGCGCGGGAAATGTCAGGACGTGATAAAAGAAAAAAAGTTACTTTTAAGGATGTAGCAGGAGTGAAAGAAGCCAAGGCTGAATTACAAGAGGTGGTAGAATTTTTACGTCAGCCAGTTAAATTTCAGACTTTGGGCGCCAGGATTCCCAAAGGAGTTTTGTTGGTAGGAACGCCTGGCACAGGCAAAACGTTATTAGCCAGAGCGGTGGCCGGTGAAGCTAATGTGCCATTTTTTAATATTTCTGGTTCGGAATTTGTGGAAATGTTTGTTGGTGTTGGCGCTTCTCGAGTACGTGATTTATTCACTAAGGCTAAAAAGAACGCCCCTTGTATAGTCTTTATTGATGAAATAGATGCGGTTGGTCGTCAGCGGGGAGCAGGTTTAGGAGGTGGCCATGATGAGCGAGAACAAACTTTAAATCAGATTTTAGTGGAGATGGATGGTTTTGATACAGATACTAATGTCATTATAATAGCAGCAACTAACCGTCCAGATGTTTTAGATCCTGCGCTTTTACGGCCTGGACGTTTTGATCGTCGGGTGGTTTTAGACGAGCCGGATATTGCTGACCGACAGGCGATTTTAGAAGTACATGCCAAAGAAAAACCATTGGCCGCAGAGGTTAATTTACGTGTAATAGCTGAACGTACACCAGGTTTTTCCGGCGCTGATTTAGCTAATTTGCTTAATGAAGCAGCTATTTTAGCAGCCAGACGGAACCAGAAAAAAATTAATATGGCTGAATGTTTGGAAAGTATTGAGAAAGTAATTTTAGGACCAGAGCGCAGGAGTCATGTATTATCGGAGCGGGAAAAGAAAATTACGGCTTATCATGAGGCCGGACATGCTTTGGTGGCACACTGTTTACCAGCGGCCGATCCAGTTCATAAAATTTCTATTATTGCTCGCGGCCAAGCAGCGGGTTATACACTTAAATTACCTACAGAAGATAAACACATGCACGCTAAGTCAGAATTTGTGGCTGATTTGTCAGTGATGCTGGCCGGACACGCGGTGGAGTCATTAACCTTTGGAGAGGTTACTACCGGAGCTCATAATGATTTGCAGCAAGCCACCAAATTAGCTAGGCGTTTAGTAACTGAATTTGGTATGAGTGAAAAGTTGGGACCTCGTTCTTTTGGTCAACGAGAGGGATTAGTTTTTTTGGGTAAAGAAATTCATGAACAAAGAGATTATGGAGAAAAAATTGCCCAAGTCATAGATAGCGAGGTATCGAAATTCTTACACGATGCTTACACTAAGGCCCAAGAAATAATTAAAAAAGAAAAAGCTAAATTAGAAAAAATAGTTAAAGTTTTGTTACTTAAAGAAACCATTGAGCGGGAAGAGTTTGAAGCCTTGATGGCTTAGTACAGCAACGCCTGTTATTCAAGCGAGGTTAAGCGATCTAATTGTTTCTTTTGTGGTTTTGTTTTTAGTAGGGGATTTTTGTCCAGCTGGATAAAAATCCCCCTAAGTTAATTATTGTCATCTTGCTGCTGGCGTTATAATCTGGTTAGTTTTGATTTAGACTTTATCGCTATAGTTGACTGAGGAAATCTTTAGCATGAAAGATATTTACCCACCGTGTCAGTTTCAACTGTCTAATGAATTGTGCTAGTAGGTGGTAAGTGTCACCTCTGCTTCCCCACACACTTTGTTGAAGCTTAGTAAATCCGCCTTGGCGTAGTAGCAGTCGGAATTGCCGCCGGGCGTGGTTTTGACTTTGCGGAATATCGAAAATAACGACCGTCGCCAGTTTATCATCACGCGGTTTGGTGGCTTTAAGTTGCATAGCTATACTGGCAGCACGTCCTTTGTCAGTTAAGCCGATCATCAGTCGATTACCTATTTTTTGTGCTTTAATATATTTAGTCCGCGCGAGTTGTTTTAAGATCTCTTTTACTTCACGTTGTTTACTGAAACGTTGATATTCCTTTACCAGAGCGTGGCCACCGCGCCAGTACAAACCACGGTTAAATCTAAAGTCATAAAACATAGTGGCAATATCAATCATCGCTTGTCCGGTAGAGGCTAGAAGTGAAAGCAAAAGTTTGGTAGTGGGTAGACGCGGCATAGCAACATTATTTTTAGATTCTTAGAATATAGTATGACTGGAATTCAGTATATAGAGTCGGGGGAAATATGTCCAGCTGGACATATTTCCCCCCATTGTAAGTTTTGGTGTCATTGGTGCTAAAGAAATTTAGTGTTGTATTTTTGGAAAATAAAAAAGAGGGTTGATGTGTTGATCAAACCCTCTAATATTGGTTTGGTTTTATTGACTACCTCACGGCAGTTTTCAATTTCAAGCGGCCAAGTCTTGCCACTTAACCAGAGGCTAGAC
Organism: uncultured Gammaproteobacteria bacterium; assembly: GCA_964567515.1. Lineage (GTDB taxonomy): Bacteria > Patescibacteriota > Patescibacteriia > Veblenbacterales > UBA10138 > JBBIVB01. The sequence goes on from CAZMMW010000028.1 coordinate 9,116, forward strand.
TGTTTGTCAGCTAGCTTTGTTTGGATTTTTCCTAGGAGTTAGGCCATATGATAACTGGATTTGGATGGGCACACCATTCAATGCCTCTTAGAGGTGCATCATCTTTAGCATGCAGCTCTTTATAAGTATACAGAATTAATCCTACTTGCAACCACGAATCATCGAACATGTGTATATGGCATTTCACAACCTTTATATCAGTTGAGGACCATTGATCCATGAACATTTCATAAGCAACTTTTGTAGCTTCTACCTCCACAACCTGGCCAGAAAAATCATCATGAAAGCAATGATATAGGAAAGGGATTTTTCCCACTTTCCAGTCCACAATCAGTTCGTCTATAGTGCCCGGATAATTCCAATACCAGTGTTTATATCCGTGCTCCTCATTACAGAGTATTTTGATCATGCTTTTTTAGTTTCATATCCAACCATTCGTCTAATATAGTCTTAATCTTGTTCCACCTTGCCTCTATTTCTTCCCTCGAACTGTTCATATATATCTTGAATTCCTCTTTACCTAAAAGATTTTCCAGTTTATTTAGACTCTTAAAGATTAGGGCTAGGGAAACTTTAAAGGCAGGTGGAAACCCTAGGGCAATAAAGCTTATTGCTGTCGCTTGGCGGTGATATAATATCCGGAGTTCCTTTTTGACTACATTAGTTTGGAGTTTATCTCTCAATGACAATTTATTGGCTTCGAAGAATGATTCTTCAAACGCAATTTTTTTAAGAAAATCATCGAATGTTATTATACCTTCTGGTATATCGTATATACTAGTAGGGTTAATTCCTCGTCTATAAAGATCAAAGTGAGATTCTAAGAATTCTTTACATAGATTACATTGAGCTAAATGTTCTTTTAATTTATTTAGCGAGATTAACCCTATTTTTTCAAAATAAAAATTACAGGGGTTTTTAAATTTATATTTATTTATCATGATAGATAACCTTTTATTTTTTATATTATCCATTAGTTAGTTACTCCAAGACCCCATAAATTAGGAAGGTGGTCCTAAAGAAACTAACTAATCAGATGTTTGTTAAAAAACGTTCAAAATTACTATAACAGCTTATAATAGCATTGGCTTGATTTTTTGTCAAGGTGT